>JBNLGI010000084.1:0-29393 GCA_050305975.1 Sedimenticolaceae bacterium
TATGGAGATTTCATTAAGCAAGCCTACCTTGATCCAATAAGGACGGTTGTGGTGGTCGACGATGAGTTTCCCACACTAGATACATTGCTTGCCGAAGGCGAAAATACCAAGGGTGCTACTGCCACTGAAACACTTCAAAAAGTTATCGAAATGTGTCGTAACCAAGACCGACCATGGCTTGTGGACGTCCATGATGGAAATAACCTGAAGCCTGAGGAAGAAAAGACGGCTACCGGCCATTTGCAGCACAGCGATCTTCTGATATTGGATTATCACCTTGACTCCTCTAGGCCTAATGACGGCTTTAGGGCTATAGAAATTCTCCGACAAATGGCAATTAACGATCACTTCAACTTAGTGATCGTATACACAGCAGGTGATGATCAAACTGCTGGCGACATTGAAAAAGTTGTTCGGGAAATCGTTACAGGCCTCAGCTCTTTTATCGACCGCTTTAGATTGGAAGGCGATGGTCTTGAGAATGCCGAAACAATCATTGAGGAGTGGATGGACAATGACGATAATATCGAGGAAAAAATATTTGACTCCGTAGATGAAAACGTATTTCTCAGAGTGGCCCAGAAAGAGGGACTCAGCTGGAGAGGGGTATACGAACTACCCGAACTCGCAGAGACAAGAAATCTGATCGAAGAAGGAGGTAAAGGGAACCACTGGAAACCCATCTTGAGATTGGCCCTCCACAACCGCCAGAACCAATTAAGCAGCAAATACTCAGAAATTGACTTGGGCCCTCTCCGATTTGATACCGACAACTCTGATGTAAATTGGATCCATACATCGCGTCTATTTATTACAGTAGTAAGCAAGACCAATGAGCCATCTACCCTTCCAGAGAAGCTGCTGACGGCATTAAACCTTTGGAGACCACGTCCTCACCGTTTGCTTATGGCAAAGATGCGGGCTGAACTGGATGAGCGTGGAGTATTGGCTGAGACAGAAGTTCTTAGAGACCGGCATCTACAGGCCGGTTGGTTGGAGGAGTTTTTAACAGAGGACGAGGGTGAGCGCGCCTGGAAGATTAACGCGAATCTGCAAAATCATTGGGAGAGCTTGGGGGGTGCTGTTAGGAGAAACTTGTCGAACTTTTCTTCGAACCTAGCAACCCATCTCCTGGATATGGGAAGACAAGAAGCTATAGATCGCTATTCACCCATATCACCAGATGCGCATCGCAAAGATATTACCGCCGAATTGAATCGCTACGCCTGCAGCAAACCTGTTGAAGGTACCCACTTGATTACAGGCCATGTTTTACGTATCACGAAGGAGCAACAGAACGAATTCTGGGTTTGTTTGTCGCCCGCATGTGACCTCGTACCCGGGCAAAAAACAACAGGCTGGCATGGGCGGCTAGGAAATCATCTTCCTTTTCTTGCTGTAGAGTTACATCCATGCAACACAAAAACGGCTCTGAGAGCTGCGCACGATGGCAGCTTCCTGTTTCTCAATGTGGACGGGGAGCGTAAAGAGTTCAGCTTCACCCCCATGGTGGAAAATGCTGAATCAAATCCTAAATGGGAACAGATGTTTGCCGGCAATTTAGGGCGGTTCTCAGCAACGTTATCTTTACCTATCCGGCGAATTTCCGGTAAAACCGGCCTCAACACCAGTAAGTGTGACGCAGAGATTGTTGCCCAGCTTCGCTATGAGTATGCTCTAAATCTTCTTCAGCGACTTGGTAGCAATCTTTCCAGGGTCGGCCTGGACTTCTTATCTACCCCATAGGGAAATGGATAAACTCTCGCCAGAGAAGCGCTCACAGGCGATGCGGGCCGTAAAAGCCAGCAATACATCTCCTGAGATCCGAGTGAGGAAAGCTCTTCACCATAAGGGGTTCGGATTCAGACTGCACCGTCGAGATCTACCTGGAACCCCAGATATCGTCCTACCGAAATACAAAACTTGCATTTTTGTTCATGGGTGCTTTTGGCATCAACACCCGGGCTGCAAGCGCGCAACTAAACCAAAGACCAGGAAGAAGTTTTGGGAAGCTAAGTTCTCTGCAAATAGGCATCGAGATGAGGAAGTCGCTCTTAGCCTAGAAGGCCTTGGCTGGTCTGTATGTGTTATTTGGGAGTGCCAAACAAACGATGTAGAGCGACTCGAATCCCTAATTGAGAATTGCTTGAAACAAACAGATTGAAAGTCGACAGCTGCCACTGTTCCCCAGTGTTCAATCAGCCTTGTCTTGTAAGCATAGGGAGCGAACGGCGACGCTCAAAACAATCTTGACTTTTGGGGTAAATGCAAAAGCGCACTATAGTGCGTATGTATGGAGGCTATTTTTCGATTAGACTTTTTTAAGCGCGATATGCTCTTTTGACTCTATAAAATACGCTATTTAAGCGAAATAGGGCAATTAAATCCACCCCTCCCATCTCTTTTGTAAATGAAGAGATTGGGTAATATAAGGGTTCGATTCCGGCCCCGGGCACCAAGCCCTCAGCATCCCTCCCATTACCTCTCCCCAATCCCTAAGCTCCTTAGAATGCATGCCCCAATCGGAACTTGAACTGCCCCGCGTCAAATCATTTCCGATGCGAATATCGTATTATTAATCAAGGCACTGTACGGGGCATGACGATCCCCATGCCTGCTGCGGCAAGGGTCTGATTCCCCTGGTAAAGAGGATTCGGGCGGCTGTGGAAACACATACCTTCTTCCTTCACCTGCTGATGATCTTGATGATCTCCCGCCTGTTGGCGGAGGTGGCGGTGCGATTTCATGCCCCGGCAGTGATCGGCGAACTCTTTGCCGGTGTGCTGTTGGGACCCAGCATCCTGGGCTGGATCGAACCCACCACCACCATACAGCTGTTGGCCGAAATCGGAATCATTCTCCTGTTGTTCAAGGTGGGAATCGAAACCGATATCCGCCGCCTGATCAACGCCGGCCGGCAATCGTTGATTGTCGCCATCGGCGGATTTCTGATGCCCCTGATCAGTGGTTTCGCACTGGGGTACTGGGTTTTCGGACTGAGTGGCCTGGTGGCTCTGTTCGTGGGTGGAACGCTAACCGCAACCAGTATCGGTATTACCATCAGAGTCCTTTCCGATCTTGGGCGTCAACATGAGAGGGAAGGTGAAGTGGTTTTGGGAGCGGCAGTGCTGGACGACATCATGGGTGTCGTTCTGCTGGCGATCCTCTATGACTTTTCTCTCAGTGGCGGTGTCAGTGCAGTAAATCTGAGCAAGGTCTTGACCTTCATACTGCTGTTCTTTCTGCTTGCCCCTATCGCCGCCAAACTCATCTCCCTTCTGATCCGTCGTATCGACAACTATTCGGACATTCCGGGATTGATTCCTATCATGATCATCTCGTTGGTCCTGTTCTTCGCCTGGTTGGCCAATGTGGTGGGAGCACCGGAACTCTTGGGCGGATTCGCGGCAGGACTGGCGCTCTCTCGACGCTTCTTCCTGCCCTTCGGGATGGCGCTGCATACAGATAGGAAGTTTGCCGGTCGCATCGAAGTGCAGATGAATCCCATCGTCTACATCTTCAGTCCGATCTTTTTCGTGACCGTGGGACTCTCGCTGAGTCTACGTGATATCGACTGGACTTCGCCGTTCATCTGGTCTTTCGCGATCAGCTTCTTTGTCATTGCGGTGTTGGCGAAGTTTGCCGGGGCCATGCTGATTCAGGAGGGCTTTCTGCAGCGTATTGCCATCGGAATGGCTATGGTTCCCCGCGGTGAAGTGGGTCTGATTTTCGCCGAATTGGGGCGCTCGACCGGGATATTCAGTATGGAGGTCTATGCCGGCATGATTATTGTCATCGCACTCACCACGTTGATGGCTCCATTTGCGCTCAAATGGTTCTATTGTCGCTACGGCCAACAAATGGATGCAACATCGGATCTTTGCATGTCAGGTAAGCCATTGACACGCTAGGCGCCAAGAGAAGAAAAACCACTCATATGCCGCGTTAACTGTCGGTTTATCATCCGCAGTCATTCGACTAATTTGTAGACCTAGGCAGCGAAAGGTTTTTTTCCAATGCAGGTGCGTTTTCACTCCACAGTCGAGGAGATCGATCCATCATCCTGGGATCGTCTGATCGGGGATAATAATCCGTTTCTGAAGCATGCCTTCCACGCTGCACTCGAACATCACGGATGTGTCGGCCAGCGTTATGGCTGGCAACCCAACCATATTGTGCTTTACCAGGATGGGCGGATCGTCGGCTTCTCTCCACTCTATATCAAGGCCAACTCATACGGTGAATTCGTATTCGACCACGTCTGGGCGGATGCCTATCAGCGCAGCGGTCGCAGTTACTATCCCAAACTGATAGCAGCCATACCCTATACCCCCGCCACGGGTGAGCGGGTGCTCATCGATCCGGAGATCGACAGGGCTCAGGCAATGCGGACTCTGGTAGAGGCCACCCTGGAATGGGTCCGGGAAAACCATTGTTCCACCATGCATTGGCTGTTTACGACCCCGGGAGAGGGGCAGGAACTCAAGTCTATTGGCATGCTGGAGCGTTTGGGTGTCCAGTTCCATTGGCAGAATCGTGGCTATGGGGATTTTGAGGATTTTCTCGCTCAATTGACGGCAAAGCGACGTAAGAATATCCGTCGTGAGCGCCGAAAAGTGGCTCAGCAACAGTTTCACTTTCGTCTGCTGCACGGAAGAGAGGTAACCGCCGATGAGTGGCGGCTCTTCGCTGAATTTTATACCAAGACCTTCGAGGAACGTTTCAGTCTGCCGACTCTCAATTTCGGTTTTTTTGAAGAGATCGGACGCACATTAGGCGATCAGGTGATACTGATTCTTGCCTATCATGAAAACAACTGTGTTGCCGGCGCACTACTCTTCAGAAGCGATAGCGTGCTCTACGGTCGTCACTGGGGAGGCGCCAATGACTTTGACAGTCTGCATTTCGAAACCTGTTACTACCAGGGCATCGAATATGCAATCGCACAGAAAATCCAGCGCTTCGAACCCGGCGCTCAGGGCGAGCACAAGATTTGGCGTGGATTTATGCCCACTTTGACCCGTTCATATCACTGGATCGCCGATCGCCGCTTTCGTGCCGCTATTGATGATTTCCTGGTCCAGGAGGCTCCGGCGATACGGAATTACCACAAAGAGCTGACGGAGAGCTCTCCATACCGAACCTTTGAGTGATGTCTAACCATATGAAAAAAATAACAAAATAGGATAATTACCCCAGACAGACAAATTTTTTTCGCAAAGAAGTTGACTAATTTACTAAGTTAATCTAGTCTCATTACCAAGTGATTTACTAGGAATTGACTTTTTTATACCACTGGAGAAGCAGCAATGAGACTTTCAACCAAAGGTCGCTACGCCGTAACCGCCATGCTCGATCTGGCCATCAATGGCAAGAACGGTCCTGTCACCCTGGCAGAAATTTCCGAAAACCAGGGTATTTCACTCTCTTATCTGGAGCAGCTTTTCGCAGCCCTCCGTTCCAAAGAGCTGGTACGCGGCGTGCGTGGTCCCGGAGGCGGTTACTATCTGGGCAAAAGCGCCGACGATATCTCGATCGCCAACATCATCTGTGCGGTGGACGAATGGGTTGAATTCACCCGTTGCGGCGGCCGCCAGAACTGCAGTGGTGGGGCTCGCTGTCTGACCCATACCCTGTGGGACGACCTGAGCAGCGAGATCTTCAACTTTCTCGCCAATATCTCGTTGGGTGATCTGGTCAGACGCAATCTCGGCAAGAAGGATGAGGATGAGAAACCGCTGAGCGTAGTCGCCGACGCGGACTCCCAGGCCGCCTGATCACAGACAGGATCAGCGACCGGTGGCGTGCTTGATGGTGTTCGCCACTGGTCGTGAGTGTGATCACGATCCCTGGGCTGCTGTAGGACTGCAATTGGGAATGCGTTATCATTAGCTGTTTTCCCCTTGGGTCCTCAGCAGTGCAGTCACTCACAACCATCGCCGACCTCATTCGTTGGGGCGCCAGCAGATTCAACGAGGCGGGTCTCCATTTCGGGCACGGCACGGACAATGCCATTGACGAGGCAGCGGCCCTGGTGCTGCACGTCCTACACCTGCCCCCGGATCTACATGGCAGCTGGCTGCAGAGCCACATGACCGCGCAGGAGCGTGAGCAGGCGATCCAGCTGATCCGGAGGCGTATCGATGAGCGCGTGCCCCTCCCATATCTGACTGGCGAGGCCTGGTTTGCGGGCTTGCGTTTCCGGGTCAGTCCGAACGTTCTGATTCCCCGATCCCCCCTTGCAGAGTTGGTCGAGCAGGGATTCAGTCCCTGGCTCGATGTCAATCGACTCGAACGCGCCCTGGATCTCTGTTGCGGGAGCGGCTGCATCGGCATCGCCACGGCAGTGCATCATCCCCACTGCAGGGTGGATTTGGTCGATATCTCCCCGGAAGCCCTTGATATCTGTCGGGATAACATCCTTCTGCATGGCGTGGAAGAGCGGGTCGAGGTGATTCGGTCCGACCTCTTCTCCGAGCTGCCGGCTGCTCATTACGATCTAATTCTCTCCAATCCACCCTACGTGGGAAGCGCGGAGATGGACATTCTGCCTGAGGAATATGGCCATGAGCCCAGATTGGCGCTAGAGGCGGAAGAGAACGGATTGGCAATCGTCAAACAGATACTCAAGCGGGCACCAGAGTACCTGGCGCCTGATGGCGTCTTGATTGTCGAAGTGGGAAACACCGCACAACTGTTGCAGGAAATCTATCCGAATGTCCCTTTTGTTTGGCTCGATTTTACCCAGGGCGGGGAGGGAGTGTTTCTGTTGGGGGCGCAAGATCTGGCACAATACGCTACAAACTTTTGAGGGCGGGGAGTTGCCGAGCTCCTTTCTGGCAACTCGAAACAGAAATCGACGAGCGACAGGTATCACACACGATGAGTCTACAGAGAGCCCGCAGTGCAGAAGAGTACGTGGAATGGGTCAAACAGGCCGTCTTCGAGGTCGATGACCTGCGTGACTGCTACGATTTCCAGATGGATGAAATCGGGCGTTACCCCACGTTCCTCGAGCCCCTGGAGCAGGGCATCAAGGCCCTGCAACAGTCGATGATTGATGGCGAATACCATTTCGGCCGGGAGGATCTGCCCTTCATGGAGCTGGTCAGTCGTCACGGAGACGACATCCCCTTCGCCATTCTGCTGCGACAGATCAACGAGACCCATCGCCAGGGCATCGATGTGGATGCCGAATGACGGTATCGGTCAGCTCGCCTATCAAATCCGAGAGAAACTATGGACCACACAACCCTGTTCGACCTTGAGTTGATATCGAAATACGACCAGAGCGGTCCTCGGTACACCTCTTACCCTACGGCTGTCCAGTTTCACGAGGGATTCGACGAAGAGGCCTACAAACGGGTCCTGCGCCAGAGCAATGAGGGGGGAAGCCCGCTCTCACTCTACTTTCATATTCCCTTCTGCGACACCATCTGCTTCTACTGCGCCTGCAACAAAGTGGCCACCAAGGACCGCAGTATGGCGGCCGACTATCTGGGCCGCGTCTACGAAGAACTGCGTATGCAGTCTGAGTTGATCGACCCCTCGCGGGTGGTGACGCAGCTGCATTGGGGAGGGGGGACGCCCACCTTCATCAGCCACGACGAAATGCGGGAGCTGGTGGCCCAGACCCGCAAGTACTTCACTTTGCTGGATGACGACAGCGGCGAGTACTCGATCGAAATAGACCCCCGGGAGGCCAAGGGGGATACCGTGAAACTGTTGCGCGAGCTGGGCTTCAATCGTATGAGCCTGGGCGTTCAGGATTTCGATGCGCGGGTGCAGAAGGCAGTCAATCGAATTCAGACAAAACAGGAGACGCTCTCGGTACTGCAGGCGGCCAGGGATGAAGGTTTCCGTTCCATGAGCATCGACCTGATCTACGGATTGCCGTTTCAGAGTGTCGAGAGCTTCTCATCGACCCTGGATCAGATTCTCGAGGTCGATCCCGACAGACTCTCGATCTTCAATTACGCTCACCTGCCTGAGCGTTTCAAACCACAACGGCGCATCAACGAAGAGGAACTGCCTCCGCCTCAGGTGAAGCTCGACATTCTGCAGATGACCATCGACAAGCTCTCTGCCGCCGGTTATGTCTACATCGGTATGGATCATTTCGCCAAACCCGAGGACGAACTGGTCAAAGCGCAGGAGAACGGCACCCTCTATCGCAACTTTCAGGGCTATTCCACGCACTCGGACTGCGATCTGATCGGGGTGGGGGTCACATCGATCGGCATGGTGGGTCCGAGCTATGCTCAAAACATGCGTTCCCTGGATGAGTACTACCAGCGGATTGATAGCGGTCGGCTGCCCATTTTCAAGGGCATCGAGCTGACCCGTGATGATCAGATCCGACGTGATGTCATCACGCGTCTGATCTGCCATTTTTCCCTGCAGATCCCAGATTTCGAAGCGCGCTGGGGGATCAGTTTTCGGCAGTACTTCGCCGCGGAGCTGGCCAATCTGGAGGCTATGCAAGCGGACGGATTGGTGGAAATCGCCGACAACTCGATCTCGGTCAAGCCGAGGGGGCGCCTGCTCATCCGCAATATCTGCATGCAGTTCGATGCCTACCTCAACTCTCAGGCGGCCAAGGGGAGCTTTTCGAAGGTTATCTAAGGATCAAGTTTTTACGCCGGGTGCCGCTGATCTCTGACTAGGGTATCCGACAAAACATCAATAACAGACATTTGATTCAGTATATTCATGAGTTCTGGCTATTTATTCGATGAAAAATCTCGGGAAATCAGCAGATTGCTGTTTCTTCTCGATATTCTGCTGACCCTGCTGGTGATGATTCTGCTCTATCGGATCCACCAGTATTTTGGCTTTGAGATGAGCCAAAGCCTGGCCAGTTACGTCGCCCTGCTGCCGATCATCGGCGTGCCGCTGGGTTACTTTCTCCACAGGTTCGGCGCCTATCAGGGGCTGCGTGTCGTCTCGCTGGTCAAGTACGCCTATATGGTGAGCAAGGCCTTTCTCATCAGTCTGGCTATCCTGGTCGTCATCCTGTTTTTTCTCCAGGTGGATTTCGTCGATCGCTCGATCCTCATCGAGTACGCCGTACTGAGTACGGTCGTCATGGTCTCGGTGCGCGGTGGATTGGTCTGGTGGTATTTCAGGCGCTCGGTGCAAAAGGGTGAGAACTATCTGAAGCTGCTGATCATTGGCACCGGCAAACGTGCGCAGCATTTGACAGAGATGCTCAACCGTCACAACGAGTGGGGGATCCACATACTCGGCTATCTGGATACGGACGCCGAGCATGTGGGTGATTCCGTATTGAACGCGAAGGTTCTGGGTACCGTCCACGAGATCGAGAAGGTGCTGACCAGTCAGGTCGTCGATGAGGTAATTCTTGCCGTACCGCGCAGCAGTCTCAGATACATGGAGGAGATCGTCGCTGCCTGTGAAGAGCAGGGGGTCAGGTTTCGTTTCATGGCCGATGTGTTCGACCTGCGGGTGGCGCGCATGCAGATGGTTGAAATGGACGGTATCCCGCTGCTGACTTTCGATCCCGTGGCGCAGAACGAGAAGATGCTGTTGGCGAAAAGGCTGATGGATCTGACCTTCGTGTTGGCGTCGATGCCGCTGGTGCTCCCCATCATGGCACTGATCGCATTGGCCATAAAACTCGACGACGGCGGGCCGATCTTCTTCGTTCAGGAGCGTGTGGGTCTGCGCAAGCGTCTGTTTCCGATGTTGAAGTTCCGCTCCATGGTGGTGGACGCCGAAGCCAAACTGAAAGAGATCGAACATCTCAACGAGGCGGAAGGGCCCAATTTCAAGATCGCTCATGATCCCCGTATCACACAGGTCGGCCGTTTCATCCGCAAAACCAGTCTGGATGAGCTGCCACAACTGCTGAATGTCATCCGTGGCCATATGAGTCTGGTCGGTCCTCGTCCCATGTCGCAACGGGATGTCGAGCTCTTCGACAAGGGTATTCAACGCAAACGTTTCAGTGTAAAACCCGGATTGACCTGTATCTGGCAGATTTCCGGGCGGAGCAATCTCTCGTTCGAGAAGTGGCTGGAACTGGATCTGAAGTATATCGACGAATGGAACCTCTGGATGGATCTCAAGATTCTGTTCAAGACCGTTCCGGTCGTTCTCAAGGGCAGCGGCGCTGTCTGATTTTCATCCGATATCTGGGGAGCGGACCATGGGGCAACACGATACCGTCAATCTGTTCGGCATTCCGGTCGAAGCCATGACCATGGAGCAGACGCTCGATCTGGTGGACGAGGTGATCCAATCGCGCAAGTCGCTGCAGATCGGCGTCATCAATGCAGCCAAGGTCGTCAACATGGACAAGGATCCGGAGTTGCGCGAGGCGGTTCTTTCGTCGGACATCATTCTGGCTGACGGCGCCGCGGTGGTGTGGGCGAGCAAGCTCCTGGGCACACCGCTGCCGGAGCGGGTGGCCGGAATCGATCTGATGTTCGGTATGTTCGAGCGGGGCAACGAGCGGAATTACCGGGTGTTCTGTCTGGGCGCCACCGAGGAGATCTCCAAGACGGTGGAGGAGAACCTGGCCAGAGACTATCCCGGATTGACGCTGGCGGGACGGCACCACGGCTACTTCACGGAGGACGAGGCACAGGAGATCGCCGATCAGGTCAAGGCTTCGAAGGCGGATATCTTGCTGGTGGCCATGACCTCACCGAAAAAGGAGCGCTTCCTCGCCAAGTGGATGGCCCACATGGAGGTGCCTGTCTGTCATGGCGTGGGAGGTTCTTTCGACGTCTATGCCGGAAAGGTGGAAAGGGCTCCCGAGAGTTGGCAGAAGCTGGGGCTCGAATGGCTCTATCGCGTCAAGCAAGAGCCAGGAAGATTGTGGAAACGCTATCTGTTCACCAATGCCAGTTTTATCTGGATGCTGCTGAAATCACTGGTCGGCTTCAAAAAAGCTGTGGCCTGATCTGGACCTGTATGGCGAAGCCCTGGCCTGTTCGCTGATATCTGCCGAGTAAGGCCCGCCACACCTGATTGCTCCTCACCCTACTTCAATGCCTGCAGGGCCTTTTTGTGGCCCTGTGCGGCGGCCCGTTGAATCCAGTTCATGGCCTGTGCTTCGCTTCTTTCAATTCCGAGCCCGTGAAAATAGAGATAGCCGAGGGTGTATTGGGCATCCGCATATCCGGTAGAAGCCAGCGGATAGACCAGCTGAAACACCTTCTCATAGTTTTCTGCGGCGTAGGCCTTGTGGGCCTCCTGCATGACCGCTTTCGGGTCCTGCTGACGATCCTCATCGGGTGTGGTGGAACAACCCGCCAGCTGCAGCCCCAGCAAAAGAGCGGCCATGATGAGCTTAAAACGTGTGCGTGTGGTCTTGTACGGCATGTGACTCAGCCTATCAGTTGATTGAGGTCGAAGATGGGTAGCAGTATGGCCAAAACGATGATCAACACAATACCACCCATGACCAGTATGAGAATGGGTTCGAACAGCCCGTTGATGGTGGAGACCAGGGTCTCTATCTCCCGCTCCTGAATATCGGCTGAGCGCTCGAGCATCCCCTCCAGGTTGCCGCTGGCCTCGCCGCTGGCCAGCAGGCTCAGGGTCATGGGAGGAAAGTAGCCCGTCTTCTCCAGCGCCCGATAGAGGCTGGTGCCCTCGCGGACTTTGGATGCGGCCTCCTCCACGGCCTGCCTCATCGGCAGGTTGGTCAGGACCTGAGAGGCGATGCGCAGGGCATCCAGTATCGGAACGCTGCTGGCGGCCATGATGCTCAGGGTGCGGGAAAAACGCGCCGCGTTGGTGGTGCGCACCAGCCGCCCCATCAGCGGCAGGCGTAACATCAGCCGATGCCAGGCGAATTTGGGACCCGGCTTTTTCAACAGGTAACTGATAAACATGACCAGCATTATCAGACCCAGCAGGATGTAAATTCCGTAGGCACGAAAGGCATCGCTGGTGGCCATCAGGGCTTGTGTGATCCAGGGCAGCTCGGCGGACATGTTCTCGAAAACCCGGGTCACCTCGGGCACGATGTAGGTCAGCAGGCCGATGACGATCAGCAGCGAGACCACAGTCAGCAAGGCCGGGTAGAAGAGGGCGAAAATGGTCTTCTGCCGCAGTTGCTGACGCTGCTCCGTATAGTCGGCAAGGCGGTCAAGCACCACGTCGAGATGGCCCGACTCTTCGCCGGAGTCGACGGTGCGGATATAGAGTTCGGGGAAGGTCTTGGGAAACTCGCTCAAGCCGTCCGCCAGGCTTCGACCTTCCAGGACTTTGGCGCGAACGGCAAGCAGCGTGCGCTCGACATGACGCTTGTCGGTCTGGTGTGCTGTCGTTTGCAATACATGCTCCAGCGGCAATCCGGAGTGGAGCAGGGTGGCCATCTGGCGGGTGATCAAGGCCAGTTCCATGGCGCTGATGCGCTTTTGGAACAGATGGCTCTTGCGTTCGCTCGACTTGCCGCTGGCCGAGTTGATGGTTAGTGGCGTCAGCCCCGATTCGCGCAGTTGCTGACGCACCTGGCGTGGGCTGTCTCCCTCCAATACACCGCGCCGTTCCTTGCCGGCGGAGTCGAGGGCGAGGTATTCGAAGGCGTCCAATCTACTTCAACCTGTAAAGCGGGATGGTCGAGATCGAAGGCGGGACTTTCGACGCTGTCGGGCGGCACGCACGCTGACCGGGCAGCTCGTTGCGATCACGCATGACAGTGCGACAGAACACGGGGTTCATCCCTCCTGGGTCACGCGGATGATCTCGTCGATGGTGGTCACGCCCTCGATCACCCTCCGCATGCCGTCGGTCCTGATGCTCTCGCTGAATTTGCGGGCATGGGCCAGCATTTCGCCTTCACCCGCTCCCTGATGGATCAGATTGCGCAGGGTCTCGTCCACGGTGATCAGTTCGTAGATGCCGGTGCGTCCCAGGAAGCCGTTGCCATGACACTTTTCACAGCCGACGGAGTTGTAGAGTTCGATCTCGCGGTCGGCTGGCACTTCGAGCAGCTTCCGCTCCCGTTCGCTGGCCGCTGATGGCACTTTGCAGTGGGGACAGAGGGTGCGTACCAGCCGCTGGGCGAGGACGCCGATCAGACTGGAGGAGAGCAGGAACGGTTCCACTCCCATATCGCGCAGCCGGGTGATACTGCCGATGGCGGTGTTGGTGTGCAGGCTCGACATCACCAGATGGCCGGTGAGACTGGCCTGTACCGCGATCTGCGCGGTCTCCAGGTCACGGATCTCGCCCACCATCACCACATCGGGGTCCTGGCGCAGGATCGCCCGCAATCCGCGCGCGAAGGTCAGATCGACTTTATTGTTGACCTGGGTCTGGCCGATGCCGTCCAGGTAGTATTCGATCGGGTCCTCGACGGTGACGATATTCCGGCTCTGGGTGTTGAGCCGGCTGAGGGCGGCGTAGAGGGTGGTGGTCTTACCCGAGCCGGTGGGGCCGGTGACCAGGAAGATACCGTGGGGCCGTTTGATGATACCGGGGTCGATCAGTTCGCGCAGTGACTTCGACATGCCGAGCTGCTCCAGATCGAGCCGTCCCGCCTGCTTGTCGAGCAGTCGCAGGACGACGCGCTCCCCGTAGCTGGAAGGGAGGGTGGAGACACGGACGTCGACCGGCCGGTTGCCCACCTTGAGGGAGATGCGTCCGTCCTGGGGGATGCGCTTCTCGGCGATGTCGAGATGGGCCATGACCTTGATGCGGGATACCAGGAAGGGGGCGACAGTGCGTGGGGGCGTCAGGACCTCGCGCAACACACCGTCGACACGGAATCGCACCACCATGCGGTTCTCGTAGGGCTCGATGTGGATATCCGAGGCCTGCTCCTTGATGGCTTCGGTAAAGAGGGCGTTGATGAGGCGGATGATCGGCGCGTCATCGTCGCTCTCGAGCAGGTCCTCCGGTTGGTTCAGGGCGCGCGCGGCGTGATCCAGGTCGATGTCGTCACCCATGGTCTCCATGATCTGGGACGACTGCTTGGAGCCGGCCTCGTAGATCAGGGAGAGCTGGCGGTCGAGCGTGTCCTGGTCGACCTGCCGCAGCGGCATGGGACGGCCGATCAGGCGACGTACCTCGCTGAAGATACTCAAGGGGACGCCCGGTTTGTGCCACAGTTCGGATCTGCCTTCGTCGTCGCTGACCACCAACAGCCCATGCCGACGGGCGAAGGCGTAGGGCAGCAGTTCCGGGCTGGCCTGCTCCTCGGGGGCGTCCGCGTCTGTCAGGTGGGCTTCACTCATGCTCGGCAAGGACCTTGGTCTGTTTCTGAGGTCGGGTATCGATCATTGAGACGTTTCGTTCGGTGGCGGTCCGTCAAAGGGCGCGGGCATTTCGCTGAAGCGCGCCGGCAGTATCGGGGTCACATCGTCCGGCATCAGGCTGATCCCTTTCTGCTTCATGTCGATCTGCTGGGCGCGGAAGTAGTTGTATTTGGAACTCGCGATCTTGGTGTTGGTGGCCGCGTCGCGCATGATCACCGGTCGCAGGAAGACCATCAGGTTGCGTTTCAACTTCGTGGTGCCATTGGCGCGGAACAAGGCGCCGAGCAACGGCACATCGCCAAGTATCGGAACCTTCTCTTCGGTCTGCTGCAGGCTTTCATCGATCAGCCCCCCGAGTACGATGGTATCGCCGTCCTCGACCATGACCACTGTCTTGATCGTGCGCTTTTTGGTGACGATGTCGCTGGCGCTGGCGCTGGTGTCGATACTCGATACCTCCTGTTCGATTTCGAGCTTGACCGCGTTGCCCTCATTGATTTGCGGTTTGACCTTGAGGCTCAGACCCACGTCTTCGCGTTGCACGGTCTGAAAGGGATTCACCGAGCTGCTGGTGCCGCCGGTGGTGGAGTAGGAGCCCGTGATGAAGGGGACATTCTGGCCGATGACGATCTCCGCCTCCTGGTTGTCCAGGGTCATCAGGCTGGGCGTGGAGAGAATGTTGGAGCTGGTGTCACTCTCCAGGGCCTGGATCAGTGCAGCGAAGTTGACGGAGGAGCTGTCGAACTTGCCGCCGCCGATCAGGGTGCCGGCGCCGACGTTGATACTCTGGCCGCCGGCGATGGCGGTGGCGATGCTGGTGATCGTGGGCGAACCCAGATTGATCACGCCTACGGGGCCGCTGCCATCGGGAGTGCCGTCGACGATCCATTGTACGCCAAGCTTCTTCGCCTTGTCGTAGGAGACCTCGGCGATGATCGCCTCGACCAGCACCTGGGCGCGGCGGATGTCGAGCTTGCGGATGATCGCCTCCAGTGCCCGGTATTGATCCGGCGGCGCGCTGATGATCAGGGCGTTGGCCGCTTCGTCGGCCTGGATGTTGATCGGCGCTTCGGGTTTGCCGGCCCCTCCCGCTCCCCCGGACTGCTTGCTCTTGTCGATGCTCTCGCTGACTCCGGTCAGTACGCTGACCAGGTCTTTGGCGTTGGCGTACTTGAGATAGATCACCTGGGCATTGCCGGCGTTGTCGAAGGGGGTGTCGAGATGCTCGATCACCACCTTGGAGCGCAGGCGGGAAGTGGGGTCGCCACTGATCAGGATACTGTTGGTGCGTTCGTCGGCCACCAGTTTGACACCGCTGGCGCCGCCGGCGCCCCCCTTTCCGGCCGGCTCCTGCAGTCCGTTGAGGATGCGCACCACTTCGGCGGCGGAGGCGTGTTGCAGGGTCACTACTTCGATGGAGCTGTCACTGACCTGATCGATCTGATCGATGATCTTGAGCAGACGATCCACGTTCTGGCGGCGGTCGGAGATGATCAGGACATTGGTGTCGGGGTAGGCGGCCAGGTGTCCCTCCTGAGGGATCAGGGGGCGCAGAATCGGCACCAGCTGGGTGGCGGTGACGTTCTTGACCTGAATGATGCGGGTTACCACTTGGTCGCCCGGCAGGGCATCCAGGGTGCCGCCGGTGGGGATGCCCGACTGTTTGGCCTTGACGTCGGGCACGATCTTGATCAGGTCCCCGCTCGGGATGGTGGAGAAGCCGTGCACCTCAAGGATCGAGAGGAAGACCTGGTAGAACTCGTCGCGCTCCATCGGATGCGCGGAGATGACGGTGACCTTGCCCTTGACCCGGGGGTCGATGACGAAGTTCTTGCCGGTGTGCTCGGACACCGTTTTGATCAACGCCTCGATGTCGGCATTGTTGAGATTCAGAGTGATCTGCTCGGCATGCGCCAACGGAGTCATTACGGCAGCACAGAGCAATAGGCTGACGATACCAGACAGCAGTCTGCTCAGTCTGCTCAGTCTGCTGTAATACGAGCGCCGGGCCTCGGCGTTGTCCATGGTTCGTCTCATGTTCGGGTCCATACAGCGTGTTGTGGCTGGCCAAATCTGCCCAAGGGGAGCTCGTGCTGCAACTGAGTGCCAGATAGGCCAGAGTGAAATTCTTTAATCATCATGCAGTTATAAAGAAAAACTAATCCTTAAAATGATAGCAGAGGATCGGCCGTCGGCCTATGGCAACAGTTCACGGTTGGCGCCATTTCCCCAGCCGTGTCGTCATCCTCAGAGTCTGCCGGTATATTTCAGCTGGATGCTGCCGTCGGGTTGACGACGACCGATCGCCTGCAACGCTCCGGTCAACCCGGGATCAGCCTTTTCGCCCGGTTTAAGCGTACCCTGGAGTTGGAAGTTTCCATCCGGATTGAGACGCACTTCAGCTTGTACCCCGATAGCACCCTTGATATCCCGGATCCGGGCTTGGATATCGCCACTGTCATCATCGGTCGACAGATCGGCCTGCAGGTCGCCTACGACCAGGGTCATGGGGCTGGTGAGGGCGCCGTCCAACCATTGCAGACTACCCTCGGCAGCGATCAGCCGGTCCTGAGAGAAACTGAGATCGAGCTCGGTGGCGCGAAGCTTGCCGTCGATACGAACTCCCCGCAGCTGCAGCCACTCGGGCAGCTGTCTCGCCAGCAGCAGCGCATCAATATCCTGCAGTCTGTAACTGTCGCCCAAACCGGTCAGGAAAATGGCCTGAAGCTGCTGCCCGGTCTCCTGCAACTCGATGTCGTAAGCCATCTTGCCCAGCAGCAGGCGGGAGGGTTTGAACGACCATTTCAGTTGCCCCAACGGCTTGCGTTGGTAACTGACGCGCTCCGCAGTGCCCGACCAGAGAGTGCCGCTGGGGCCTTCGAGGATCAGTCCTTGCGCAGATGCCGATCCGGAGAACCATCCGGTGGCCTGTTCGGCCGGCAGGTGGAAAAGCAGAAAAGCAAGGTAACTGACGATACCGAGTGCAATGGCGGCAGTCCAGCGCATCAGCTCCCTCCTGCCCGTTGCAGCACAAGCCGGGCATTCACGATTCCGGGCAGCTCCTGTCGATCGATGTTGAGCGATTCGATCTGGATTCCGTACAACTGGTTCAGGCCGCCGACCCATTTGATCAGACTGTCGAATGCCGCCTGCTCAACCCACAGCTGTACCGTGTCGTCGCCCTGTGGCTTGATGCGCTTGATCTGCTGGCGTAGCTGACTCTGTTTTGCAGTTCTGTCCACCAGGGTCAGCAGCGCTTCGTTGGTATTGGAGATGCCGGCTGCCCGCCGCTGACTGCGTAGGCTTTGGAGCTCGCCCAGGGTCTGTCGCATCCACTCCAGGGTCGTTTCCTGGCTTCTGACCTTCAGACGCTTTTGCTCGACCGATTCGACGAAAGGCTGCCAGGCCAGCAGGTAGAGTAGAAACAGAAACAGGGCGGCAGCGGCAACCACCAGCGCCAGCTGCTCACGAGGGGTTTTGCTCATCCACCAGGCTTTCATCTTCTGGCCTCGCTGATACGCAGGTGAGAAGTCACCTGATTGCCTGAGGCGTTGGCGGTGCGAATCTCCACGCTAAGGTCTTTCTCTTCGATCGTCTGTTTCAGTTTTTCCAGGGCCTGCAGCTCCTTGATGGTGAGTTGCAGATCGAGCTGCCCATCGCGGAAGCTCACGTTCTCGAGACGGGTATCGGGGCTGTTCTTGATAATCGCGGCTGATGGCGTGAAGAGGGCGGCGAACTGTGCGGCGCTTCCCCTGGCGCCGCCGCGCATAGCCTTGAGTTGCTGTTCCATCTGTGCCTTTGGGTCGACGATGCGTTTGATATCGGGAAATGCCTGCTTGAAGACCTCGTGGATCTGCAGATCCAGTGCCTGGCTCTTTCGCTGATAGTGGATGTAGTCGAAGATGTTGAGCGTCAGGGAGAACAACAGGGCGACAGCCGTCAATATGGCGGCGGGCAGCCAGCGTTTCCATTGCAGGGTGAACTTGTCGACCCGCTTGTAGTCGCCTTGAAGCAGGTTGATCTGCTGCTTCTCCTGGAGCTCGTTTGCCAACAGATTGATCAGCTGTTCCGCGGTTTCGAGCCTGATGCGCTCGCTCTCCACACCTTCCGGGAGTGTCGGGCCGGTCTCATCGAACTGGTAGACTCGCAATTTGCGGGGGGCGTTGTCTGCCGCCTGCTGCAGAGCGATTCCGAGCAGCTCAGCCGCGTTTTCACGGTCGGCGCAGAAGCCCTGGTTGGGGCTGCTGTGAATCTGCACCAGCTCCCCCTCGTGGAGCAGGCTCCATTCATCCTCATCACGAGGCAGGCAGAGCAGATCCAGATAGAGACCCAGCGGCTCGATACCCTGAGACTCCAGCGAGGAGAGCCATTTCTCTATCCTGACCCGGGAGATGACAATGACGGGGGTGGTGTTATCGGCGGCAGTGGCGCCGATGGCGAAGTGCAGCTGTTCCACGTCCTGGGTGAGTTCGGTCTCCAGGGCGAAGGGGATGGCCTGGAGCAGCCGCTGCCGGTTTTTCGTGGGGATGGCAACCTGGGTGATCAAAGCCTCGCTGGCCGGAATCAGGACCTGCACACGGCGGCCCCTGGCCAGATCGGCAGTATCCGCCAGGGTTCCCGAGCCGGTGAGGATCTGCAGCCCCCCCTTGATCAGCCAGTCGACCCGATTTCCGGCAAGATCGTGACAGTGAATGACCAGGGTCTCAGCCATTAAAACACTCCAAACACCCGATTGAGGGTGACCACACCTTGGTCCCCTTTGTAGAGCAGACTAAGCAACCTCTGGCGGTCATTTTCCATTCTGACAACGGTCTCCAGCTGATAAAAGCGGCTTGTTACTGAGATGACTGGCTCAATCTCTTCAGATTTTACTTTATTTTCATCCAAAAGGCCTTTCAATGCTTCGAGAAAACTTTTCGTCTCTTTGAACGGGTTCTCTTCTCGGCCATCGGCCAGCTGTTCTGCGCCGGCTTCGTCCAGATCCCGGATCAGGGAACGGATGACGATCGGGTCGGCGGTGTTGACGTTGACGGGGGTGGCTTCGGGCAGTGCCGTGACATAGGGGCTCAGCTTTTCGTAGACTTCGGCGGTCACGCCGCGCACCAGTCTCAGCTCCGTTGCGTTGCCCATGCGGCGGTTGCCGGTGCGGTAGGGTGGTTCGTCAGCCGTATAGGCGTTGTCCTCGGCGCCGTCGGGAAACTGCGGATCGATATTCTCGTCGAGCCAGTCCGCCGTGGCTTGGGCGATCGACTCATCGAGCTCCAGGACTGCCAGCAGGCGTTGGAAGACCGCCAGCTCGAGAACGACCTGCTGTTTCTGGGTCTCGCTGGCGTTCTGCGGCAGGTAGAGGTTGTTGAGGTTGAAACGGGCCTGCAGATCGGTGGTCAGGGCCTGCACCTCTCCGCCCTCAACCGGTGTCGGCGGGAGTTCCTGCGCCCAGTCTTCGTCCAGCCCGTCGTAGGCCTTGTGCTGGCTGTCCTGAAGATCCCTGATCAGCATGCCGCGGGACCAGGCTTCACTGCCGAGCGTGTAGAGAATGCCTTGGTCGCTGGTGAGGATGTTGCCGGTGCGCCGGATGCTCAACTGCAGGGTATGGGCCATGGCGACGGCGGCCACGGAGGCTATGGCGACGATCGCCACAGCAGTGATCAAGGCGATGCCCCGCTGACGTCGAAACCCGTTGCTGAATCTGGCGTTGCGTCTCATGGCGGGGTTTGTCCCGGCAGGGATTCCGGAGCTCGGAAGACCCTGCGAAGCGTACCCAGCTTCTCGGTCTCGATTACCACCTCGATTCCCTTGGGCAGGGCGCTCGGCGTCTCTGCGTCACTGCCCAGGGCTTCCGGCGGCCAGGAGCTCTGCCGTTCCATCTTCTGATCGAAAAAGTTCAGGCTCAGGTTTTCGATTCCGTTGAAGAGCTTCTGGCGACGCGGTTCGCTACTCTGGGTGCGATCGAGCACCGGCCAGCTCACGCGGTAGAGGGTCTTCTCCTCCAGCTGATATTCGACCCGCTGCAGCTGGCTGCGCGTCAGCTTCATCGGGTTGGCGTAACCCCCCCGCGTCAGTTGCAGCAGTTTGTCCGAAAGACCGCCGCTGCTCAGCGCCGGCTGGGTGTCGCCGTACTCATCCCGTATCGGACGGTCGACGGCCTGTTCGATATCCAGCTGCATCAGATGCAGGCCCATCTGCAGTTTGGCCAGCTGTTCGAGGTGCTGTTCGGTCTGCTGTTTGGTATCCAGCACGATATCGAGACCGGCATAGACGAAGGATGCGATGATGGAGAAGATGGTGATCGCAATCAGCAACTCGAGGAGGGTGAAACCCCGGTTTCGGCGGTGATGATGAGGTGAGACCGGGGACATCACATCGGTTGCGAAAGGAAGCTGGTGAGGGTGGTGATCGGCCGTTCGTCCTGTTTGTCGCGAAAGACCGAGATATCGACCTGTCTGACCCGGTCATCCGGGGTATCGGATATGGTTCTGACCCAGTGCCATTGATGCAGCCCCATCTCCTCGTTCCCCTGTTGCTTTCCCTTGGCGGGCCATTCGGCAGTCAGTTGCAGCTCGGCGATCTTGTTGAGAGCCACCCAGTGGGCCAGAGTCTTGTCTCGCAGATGGGTGGTGTTCAGCGTCTGATTGGAGGCCATTTTTATGATCGACGCCAGGGCGATGGCGAGGATTGCAAGCGCCACCAGGATCTCCAACAAAGTGAAACCGCGCTGATCGGAGTGTGGTCCAGGCATATGACTCAGTATGGGGATATCCGTTCGAGGCTCAGCTCACCCGTCTCGTCGCCACTGAGACGGAAATAGTCGTCGCTGTGGATGGAGCTGATCTTGAGGTCGAAAGGGGTGATTTCGCCGCTGTTCAGGAGAATGATCTCGGGTGTGCGCTTCTCCTCGTCATCGCCGGGTGGCTGACCCGTAGTGACGCTGATCTGGACCTCCTCCGGCAGTTCGCGGTTGCGGAACAGGGTGTCGTCAACCGGTCGCCAGGTCTCCTCTTCGAGACGCAGAAAGCCATAGCCCGTCTCCGTGATATCGACCCCGATGAAACTGGAGCGGAGCAGGGCCTCTTCGCTGGCGATCTGGAGCAGGCTCTGCAGTCTGTGGGCCTCCTCGTTGAGTTGATCGGCGGGTGAGTGGCTACGCAGCGACAGCACGGCGAAGTTGATCAGAATGCCGATGATGACGACCACCACCATCACCTCGATGAGGGTGAATCCGGCCGTCGCTTCTCTCGATGCTGGGCCTGACGGGGTCATGAGCCCGGTCTGCTACTCCAGATTCCAGTTGCCGATATCGTCGTCTGTCGATTGAACGTCGGGCCCGCTGCTGTAGATGTCGATGGAGCCGTGGGTACCCGGGCTCAGGAAAAGGTAGGCGTTACCCCAGGGGTCGGCCGGCAGGCGGTCGAGATAGCCGCCTTCCTTCCAGTTTTTCGGTTCAGGCGCGTCGGTCGGGGCCGTGACCAGCGCCTCCAGGCCCTGATCGGTGGTCGGGTAGATCATGTTGTCGAGCCGGTAGAGGTTGAGGGCCGCCTCCAGGGCTCGGATGTCGCTCTTGGCCTTGGTGATGCGCGCCTGCTCAGGCCGATCCATGATCTTCGGTACCACGATAGCGGCGAGAATACTGAGAATGACCACCACTACCATGACCTCGATAAGGGTGAACCCTTTGATTTTATTCGTGTAATTCCTTGCGTGGCCGGAGTGGGCAGAGACAGAAGACGGTTGGGAGATAAGCGCTGGAGAGATGAATTGCATAGTCAAACCTGGTGTTACTTGAGTCCGTTTTACCGGTTTTGGGGTCGGCCTATTATCAGGGCAAAAGGTCCCTGAAGCCAGGCGGCCGGAAATTGATGAATCCTGAAACCAATACCGATAGTATAAAGCCATCAAACAGTGTGTATTTAGTCGATCGCCACAGCTTAACTCTTTGATAAACAACCATGGGACCGACAGACTCAAGAATGAGACAGAGGTCTCGGTCCGGAGTTCGGTTAAAGAAGCTTAAGTTTGTGACGATCTAACTAGTTCCCACACGTCCAAATAAGACGGACGATCCGGCTCCCAGAGGTTACCTCGCTTGTATATCGGCATCATTGGATACAGCTTCGCCGCCACACTCTTTCTGCTGCTGAGCCTGTTGCTGCTGACCACTTGGCGGGGCAGGGTGGAAGGCACCTATCTGCTCACCGCCGCGGTGATCTCCGGCTGTTGGGCACTGACCGGCGTGGCCTTGGAGCTCAAGTACACGGTGGCCACCGTCGGTCTCTATCAGGTATTCGAAATCGGCAAGAACCTGGCATGGTTCGCCTTCCTGAACAAGCTGCTGAAGTCCCTGCGGGAGGCCGGCGGCGAGGATGAGGGACTGCTGATCTACGCCCCGGCCACGATTGGGCTCGTCGCCCTGATGCTGCTCTCGCTCGAACTCCTTGCCCTGACCCTGCCGGGTTTCTCCACCTGGAACGGGGTTGCCAGTCTGCAGCTGGTGGGGCATCTCTGTCTGGCGGTTGCCGGATTGATACTGGTCGAGCAGCTATTCCGAAATACACGTCCGGAGAAGCGCTGGGCGGTGAAGTATCTCTACTTCGGTATCGGCCTGCTCTTTCTCTACGATTTCTTCCTCTATGCCGACGGTCTGCTCTACAAGGGAATCGACCGGGATTTCTGGGCGGCCCGCGGATTCATCAGCGCCTTCGCGGCTCCCATGGTGGCGATTGCCGCGGCCCGCAATCCGAGCTGGTCAGTGCGGGTCTTTGTCTCCCGCAGGGTCATCTTCCACGCGACGGTACTGTCGGGCACAGCGGCCTATCTGCTGCTGATGTCGGCTGTGGGTTACTACATCAAGTTCTATGGGGGCACCTGGGGCAAGGCGCTGCAGGTCATCTTTCTGTTCCTGGCGTTGGCTGTGCTCATCGCGCTGCTCGCTTCCGTGCATCTGCGGTCACGACTCAGAGTCTTTCTCAGCAAGCATTTCTTCAACTACAAGTACGACTACAGGGACGAGTGGCTGAGATTCATCCACACCCTGTCGGAGGGGGAACTCGATGACCAGATCAGGGAAAGGGTGGTCAAGGCCATCGCCGATATCGTCGATTCCGGCGGTGGCGGGCTTTGGCTGTGCGACGAGTCCGTGGTGTTCCGACAGGTGGCTCAGTGGCAGTCGGAATCGGGCAAAGCCACTTTGAGCAGCGACAGCTCTTTGATCCGCTTCCTGAAGGAGAAGGATTGGATCATCGACCTGAATGAGTATGTCAGCTCTCCAGGGTTATACGACAATCTGAGTATTCCGGAAGAGCTCCTCGCCTATAAGGATCGCTGGCTGCTGGTCCCGATCAGCTTCCACTCCGAGCTGCTGGGCTTCATTCTTTTGATCAAACCCCGATCCCCACGGACAATCAATTGGGAAGACCGGGACCTGCTGAAGACCGCCGCCCAACAGGCCGGCAGTTACCTCTCTCTCATGCGCACCACCCGGGCGTTGCTCGAGGCCAATCAATTCGAAGCCTTCAACCGGCTCTCGGCATTCGTGGTGCACGATCTGAAAAACCTGATTGCCCAGTTGGAACTGGTGGTCAAGAATGCCGAACGGCACAAACACAATCCTGAGTTCATGGACGACGCGGTCAAGACCATCGGCAATGCGGTCAGCAAGATGAGTAAACTCTTGACCCAACTCAGGAAAGGACGATTCGAGCACGGTGATAGCAAACAGTTCTATGTGGAAGAGGCCGTCGCCCAGGCAGTGAACGAACTCTATCACGAGCCGCCGAAGCCGAATCTGGGCATCGCATCCAACTTTCTTAAATTGATCGCCGACAAGGATCGTTTTACCTCCATCATCGTGCACTTGATCAAAAACGCACAGGAGGCCACACCCAAGGACGGCCGGATCGATGTTAGGGTATATGAGCGAGAGGGATCGGCGGTCATCGAAATCGAGGACAACGGCGTCGGTATGGATGAAGAGTTTATAAACACCCGGCTGTTTCGTCCCTTCGAGACGACGAAGGGCAATGCCGGCATGGGTATAGGCGTCTATGAGACACGCGAGTATATCCGCTCGTTGAAAGGCAATCTCAGTGTGGAAAGTGAACCCGGTGTCGGCTCGAAATTCATCATCACCGTCCCCCTGGTTGACCAGCAAGAACAGGATATTCAAACAATGAATCAGACAGAGGCCGTCTCGTGACGAAAGAGAGTAACCAGTTGAAACCACTCATTGTGGTCGAAGATGATCCGGGACTGCAGAGCCAGTTGAAATGGAGTTTCGACGGCTACGAGGTGCATGTGGCCGAAGACCGGCAGAGTGCCATCAATCTGCTGCGCAGAACCAATGCGCCGGTGGTCACGCTGGATCTAGGCCTGCCCCCCGATCCCACCAACGAGACGGAAGGCTTCGCCGCGCTGAAAGAGATCCTCTCCCTTCAGCCGCAAACAAAAGTGATCGTGGTGACGGGCAACGACGAGAGAGCCAACGCCCTCAAGGCCATCGAACTGGGTGCGTACGACTTCTACCAGAAGCCCATCGATCCCGATGTGCTCAAGGTCATCATCGAACGGGCCTTTCATGTGCACGCGCTGGAGATGGAAAACCAGGCGCTCTCGGCCGCACAGGAGAACACACCGCTCTCCGGCGTGATCGCCAACAGCCCCGAAATGCTCGAAGTCTGCCGCATCATCGAGAAAATCAGCCCTACCGACATCACCGCCTTGTTGTTGGGTGAGAGTGGTACGGGTAAAGAGGTTCTGGCCCGGGCGATTCATGAGCTCAGCGATCGCAGCCAGCATCGTTTTGTCGCCATCAACTGTGCCTCGATTCCGGAGAACCTGTTGGAGAGCGAGCTCTACGGTTACGAGAAGGGCGCCTTCACGGGGGCCTCCAAGCGTACCGTAGGCAAGATCGAGACCGCCAACGGAGGCACCCTGTTCCTCGACGAGATCGGGGATATGCCCATGGGGCTGCAGGCCAAACTGTTGAGGTTCCTGCAGGAACGCGTCATCGAGCGCATCGGCGGTCGTGAAGAGATCCCGGTGGACGTCCGGGTGATCTGCGCTACCAATCAGGACCTCGAAGAGAAGATTCGAACAGGGGAGTTCCGTGAGGATCTCTACTATCGCATCAGCGAAATCGCCATCCAGATTCCCGCGCTGCGCGAGCGGGTGGGCGATGCCGTGCTGCTGGCCTGGTCGTTCCTGAAAAAATTTACTGACCTGGGTTCATCCCGCCTGACCGGTTTTACCAACGAGGCGCTGCAGGCCATCGAGGAGTACTCCTGGCCGGGCAATGTGCGGGAGCTGGAAAACCGCATCAAGCGGGCGGTGATTATGGCGGATGGGCCGGTGATCACGCTCGATGTGCTGCAGCTCAACACGGATACCAAGAACAGCATGCCGCTGAATCTGCGCGAGGTCAGGGAGAAGGCGGAGGCCTCAGCCGTACTGCGGGCGATGAACTATGTCGGGGGTAATGTCTCGCGTGCCGCTGAACTGCTGGGCATCAGCAGGCCCACGCTCTACGACCTGGTGAACAAGTATGGGCTCAAGTGAGTCGGCGCTGGCCGCCGACAGGCGGTCGGACGTCTGGTGGCTGTTCGGGGTGCTGGCCGCCCTGCTGCTGCTCTACTCGCCGACGATTCTGAGCTTTTATCATGGTTTTTCAGAGGAGGGCTCGGAAACTTCGCATGCGCCTCTGCTGTTGCTGGTCAGCCTCTACCTGCTTTACCGTGCCTGGTCTCAATCCGGGCAACCCGTCAGGCTCCATTTCAATCACTTGGCGATTGCCGCTCTGGTCGGACTCTCACTGATATGGCTGGTCCTGGGCTTGGTCTTTGTCGAAGCCGGACAGCAGGCGATTCTGATTCTGATCCTGGCTGCGGCGACCATCGGCATGCTGGGCATCCGCGAGGGCAGCCGGTATCTGATGCCGATTCTGCTGCTGCTCACCGTGGTGCCGGTCTGGAACGTGTTTACCCCTTACCTGCAGAGTGCATCGGCCCAGGCATCGGCCTATCTGCTCGATCTGGCCGGTATCACCTCGACCCGCGAGGGTTATCTGTTGGTCATCCCCAATGGCACCTTCGAGGTGACCGGTTCCTGCAGCGGGCTGAAGTTTCAAATTGCCGGTGTTACGCTCGCCCTGATCCATACTCAGCTCATCAAGGTGCCTTTTCGGGTCATGCTGCCCTATGTCGCGGTGGCCTCGCTGTTGGCACTGATATCCAATGTGTTGCGCATCGTCGTCGTCGTCGTGGTCGGTTATATCTATGGGATGGACAACGAATACGTTCAGGATCATAACTTTATCGGCTGGATTCTGTTCGCCATCTTCTTCTTTCTGTTCCTGTTTGTCGGGGAGAGAAGGCTAAAGGCCCATGAGATCCCGGCGGGATCCGGAGCGACACTGCAGCCCTGGGCAAGCGGCCCTGTGCACAAGCTGCCGGGAGCGGTGTCGGTCGTCGTGGCCTTGTCCGTCGGTCCGGCCCTCTACAGCTATTTCATGCATCACGAACAGGTTTCCTCAGGTCGCAATCTGAGTGTCCTGAAACAGCTGCCCGGCTGGCAGGTGACCGACAGCCAGCTGAGGGACTGGAGCCCGGTCTGGACCCAAGGCGACCAGACTTTCCAGGGGATGGTTTCGCTTTCGGGGGAAAGGCTCGATTTGTATGCGACGGAATTTCTTCGACAAGGTCAGGGACAGGAGGCAGTCAATGTCAGTCACCGCGTCTATGATATTGAAAAATGGTCTAGAATTTCTAGATCTGCTAGAGTTGTGGAGGTGCCCGGTTTAGGCGAAGTGGAGGTCGAAGAGACCCTGCTGAAGTCGCATGACCAAAGAAAACGTCTGGTCTGGCTATGGTATCGGACAAATGGCGAAATCGTTGCAAACCGTTACCAGGCCAAGCTGAACAATCTCCTCGGCATCTTCTCCGGCGAACCCGAGATCGCCGTCTTCGTGGTGAGCAGGGAGATTGTTCGAGACCAAGCCCATGCAGAGCTGGTGCTTGAATCATTTCTGAAAACTTACCTTGCCCAGGTGGAGGGCAACAAGTGATATTGCCTGGTCGCGCTTTCGGGTATAAGAACGACATACCGGAACCTGTCGGTATTTAGTGTTGCCAGGTTTCAGCACGGCGCTGAAGAACAGACATCAATCCCAGTCGAAAGGAAAGCATATGAATCACACCGGATACCTTTTCAAGATGGTCACACTCCTGGTAGTCGTGTGGCTTGTTTCCGCATGTTCGACACCGGCAACCCTTTCCGAATCATCCTCAACAGCAGCGGATGGCGGGGGAGCGTCTTCACCACTCTATGTGATTGGTCCGGGCGACAGTCTGAATGTGTTCGTTTGGGGTGACAACGAGCTCTCAAGCGAGGTTGTGGTGCGTCCGGACGGACTCATTACCACCCCGTTGGTGGAAGACCTTCAGGCGAGCGGAAAAACGCCGACCGAGTTGGCCAGAACCCTGGAAGAGCGACTGTCCCGATTTGTGAAGAATCCCAAGGTCACCGTCAGCGTGACCAATTTCGTCGGAAGGTACACCGAGCAGGTACGGGTGGTCGGACAGGCCGCGCAGCCACAGTCTATTCCCTATCGTGACGGCATGACGCTGTTGGATGTGATCATCGCTGTCGGTGGTTTGACAGAGTTCGCCGCCGGCAACAAAGCGACGATCGTGCGTAAGATCGGTGGCAAGGCACAGCAGTTTCGGGTAAGACTCGACGACCTGATCCGGGACGGTGATATATCGGCCAACACCCGTATGATGCCTGGTGACGTACTGATCATACCGGAGACCTGGTTCTAAGACGGTTTTCCAGCCACGGGTATCAATCCCAAGTGAGTACAGATGAGCAGCATCGAAAAAGCAATTGAGCGTTTAGCCAAGTCGAAAGCGGCGAATGCGAAGCAAACTGACAACGCCAAGGTGGATGGTGCGGACAAGGCTGAACCGCCGTATCGACGGTCTACCCTTGAGGCACAGATTGCCGAGCGAGCGGAACAGCAGGAAGGAAAATCGGCAAAGTCGACAGCGCCTGAGCGTAAGCCGAATCTCAAGATCATGTTGGACTATACGGCATTGTCTGCCTTGGGATACGTGGTTCCGGACTCCGAGAGCAAGCAATTGGCGGAGGAGTACCGGATCATCAAACGTCCGGTAGTGATGAATGCTTTTGGTAAAGGGGCCGCGCCGATCAAGCACGGCAATCTGATTTCAATCGCCAGCTCGCTGCCTTCAGAGGGTAAAACCTTTACCGCTCTCAACCTGGGGCTGAGTATCGCTTCCGAGATGGATGCCACGGTGCTGCTGATCGATGGGGACGTGATCAAAGCATCGCTCTCGAAGCTCATCGGGGCCGACTCGAATCGGGGTCTCATCGATCTTCTGGAGGATCCGGAATGCAGCGTGAACGATGTCATACTCGACACGCAAAACCCGAAACTCAAGATCATACCCGCAGGCACCCGTTCGGCGAAATCCACGGAGCTGCTCGCCAGTCAGGCCATGGAGAAGTTGCTGTCTGAGCTTGCGGAGCGGTATCGCGACAGAATCGTGTTGTTCGATTCCCCTCCCATTCTCGCCACCAGCGAGGCCTCCGTACTCAACCACCTCATGGGGCAGGTCCTGCTGGTGGTGGAGGCGGGGAGTACCCCTGTCGAAGCCGTCAAGGAGGCGGTCGGACGTCTGGATACCGATAAAGCGGTCGGCCTGATTCTGAACAAATCGAGAGACTCCAAAGCTGGCGGCTATCTCGGCTCCTACTATTAGTCCGGGGTGGTATCGGGCGCTGCTGAATTCTCAAAATGTGAAAAATTTCCCAAAATACCACTCTTTCTACTAAGCTATTTGTGTCGGAAATCATCCCTTTCGGAGACTCCATAGGCGTGCTTTCGACTGCGGAGCGGCGAATATAACCCTCTGTAATTAATAATAAAGATCACACTCGTCACAGAGGGAGTAAGACCGGGCCTGCAGCCCGGATTCAGGGCCATGAGGCTACCGAGCTTTCACTTGAGTCGGCATGGGCGAGTCTGGATAATGCCTCGCTCAAGAATCACGACAACTACAGACTCGTCCCAGGTGGGGAATAATAAAACGATGAAAATATGCCTTTTGAAGGAGTCTTTGCCGGGTGAGACCCGGGTGGCGC
>JBNLGI010000085.1:0-38794 GCA_050305975.1 Sedimenticolaceae bacterium
CCTTCGGCGGCTTCAAGCTCAGCGGCATGGGCTTCAAGGCGGGCGGTCCCGACTATCTGCTGCAGTTCCTGCACGCCCGCTGCGTGACCGAGAACACCCTGCGGCGCGGCTTCGCGCCGGATGAGGTAGACTGAGCGTGCAGAATATTCATGGGCTGTGAATACCTGTTCGACTCCGCTGCGCGACGTAAAAATCAGCGCAGTGGATATAATCAGAAATTCCTCAAGAGTTAAATTCGGCAGTTCAATTTATGGAGCGCTACATCAAGGGATTGTCGCAAAACACCGAGCTGGCAATCGTCGTCTTTGTGGCTTTCGGTTATTTCATTCTGGCGAGCATTACATCGGTTTTTTCTCAAGAGCAAGGCCAGGCGTATACCGATGCCGATCTCTTGGATCTGCTGTTATATGAATCGGTCGTCTTTGTTTTCCTGGGCCTGTTTCTGCTGAAGCGTGGTTGGGATCATCGTCTGTTGGGACTCACGCCCTTTGCCCGGGATATACCCGTAGGGATCGGACTCGCCGTAGTCGATTACTTCTTCTTCGTATTGGTCTGGCTGATCCTTTCGCAGTTCTATCCCGTAGCGCAGGCCGGAGAGGGTGAGTCCATGTTTGAGCCCGGACTCGGGTTGATGACCGTACTTGCCGTCTCCATTCTCAATCCGCTATTCGAAGAGGTTTTCGTCTGCGGCTACCTCATAACGGCGCTGAAGAAGCGCCGAAGCCTCTCTTTTGCGATTAATGTCAGCGTCTGCATTCGTCTCGCATACCACCTCTATCAAGGACCGCTGGGTGCGCTGAGCATCATTCCAATGGGTCTGGTTTTTGCCTATTGGTATGCCCGGACGGGCCGGCTTTGGCCGCTCGTGATCGCCCATGGGATTCTCGATTTCATGGGGTTGTCGGTGTTTGTCTAGGCCGAATGCAGCACGCGGGAACACGTTGATCGCGCGGTTCGACTGCGCAGCTGTTTCTCCTTATCGTCGGCGCATGCACAGGTGCGGTTGTCCGGTGCGGCAAGCCGCACCCTACAGGCGATCGAAGCGTAGGGTGCGGCAAGCCGCACCGTCACCGATGGACGCGATGGTTAAGCAAGCAACGCCACGCTCTTCACCTGGGCATAGAGCTGCATCCCCTCGTGAATACCCATGCCCATGGCCGAGCGGCGGGTGATGCGCGAGAGCAGGGTCTGCCCATCCTCCAGTTCCAGGCGCACCAGGGTGGTGGTCCTGTTGATATCGTGGGTGTCGATGACCCGGGCCGGCAGCAGGTTGAGAATGCTGGTATCGCTATGGGCGCGGATGGAGAGGCTGACGTCCCGGGCCTGGATACGCACCCGGGCGTGGTGGCCCACCGCCAGGTCCTCGCGGGAGACGGCGATGCGATTGCCCTGCAGGGAGATCCAGGTCAGGTGATAGGTGTGGTCGTGGGCGCTGACGGTGCCCTCCAGCAGGGCCGCCGCGTCGTCGTACCCGGACAGGGGCAGATCGAGCCGGGTCAGCAGGCTGGCGGCCTCCCCTTGCGCGATCACCCGCCCCTGGTCCAGCACCACCATGCGGTCGGCCAGTCGGGCTACCTCGTTGGGGTCGTGGGAGACGTAGAGCGAAGGGATGCCGAACTCGTCGTGCAGGCTCTCCAGATAGGGCAGGATGGCCTGCTTGGCGCCGTGATCGAGGGCGGAGAGGGGTTCGTCCATCAGCAGCAGACGGGGGCTGGTGAGCAGGGCGCGGGCGATGGCGACCCGCTGGCGCTCGCCGCCGGAGAGGCTGTGGGTGGCCCGCTCGAGCAGGGCGGCGATACCGAGCAGTTCCACCACGTCGTGAAACGGGATCTGCCGCTGGGCCTCCGGCACCCGGCACAGGCCGTACTCCAGATTGCGTTTCACCGAGAGATGGGGAAACAGGCTCGCCTCCTGGAACACGTAGCCGAGCGGACGGCGGTATGTCGGTACGAAGGTCTTTGCGTCCTGCCAGACCTCGCCGTGGATGCGCACCCGTCCCTCGGTGGCCCGCACCAGGCCGGCGATGGCGCGCAGCACGCTGGTCTTGCCGGAACCGGAGCGGCCGAACAGGGCGGTGACCCCCTGGGCCGGGGCAGTGAATTCGACATCCAGGTCGAAGTCGCCGAGCCGGCTCTTCAAGCGGACCTCGATGCCGTTCATGGCTGGTGGCTCCGGCTGAGTCGGCCGTTCACCTGGTAGAGGATCATCAACACCAGGAAGGAGAAGACCAGCATGCCGCCGGCCAGCAGGTGGGCCTGATCGTACTCCTGAGTTTCAACATGGTCATAGATCGCCACCGACAGCACCTTGGTCTCGCCGGGAATACTGCCGCCGATCATCAGCACCACACCGAACTCGCCCACGGTGTGGGCGAAGGCGAGCACGGCGGCGGTGAAGAAACCTGGCCGGGCCAGCGGGATCACCACGGTCAGGAAGCGGTCCCAGGGCGAAGCGCGCAGAGTGGCGGCCACCTCCATGGGTCGTGGACCGAGAGCCTCGAAGGCGTTCTGCAGCGGCTGTACCACGAAGGGCAGGGAGTAGATCATGGACGCGACCACCAGTCCCGAAAAGGTGAAGGGAAGGGTGCCCAGATCCAGGTACTGGGTTAACCGTCCCAGCGGGCCCTCGGGCCCCATCAACATCAGCAGATAGAAGCCGAGCACGGTGGGCGGCAGCACCAGCGGCAGGGCGACCACCGCCGACACGGTCTGTTTGTACCAGGCCTGGGTGCGCGACAGCCACCAGGCGATGGGGGTGCCGACGATCATCAGCATCAGGGTGGTGGTCCCGGCCAGCTTGAGGGTCAGCCAGACGGGTTGCCAGTCGAAGGTCATGGTCTGCTCCTTGGGTAGTTTTGAGTTATGAGTTTTGAGTGTTGAGTTAAGGTGTTCGCTGCGCTTACTACCGTTTCCAGGTTGAGTGGCTGGCTGGAGCGAAGCGGATGCTTCAACTCAAAACTCAAAACTTATCACTCATAAATTTAATCGGCGGGCGACGTTGGGCTTCGTCTTCGCTCAGCACAATATGCACTGCCGTCACTCAACGCCATACCCATACCCATACCGCTCGATCACCTCGCGGGCGGCATCGCTCCTGAGGAATTCGAGAAAGGCGGTGGCGGCCGGATTGTCCTCACCTTTCTTCAGCAGCACGGCGGCCTGCTCGATGGGGGCGTAGTACGCCTCCGGGATCTCCCACAGTGTACCGCTGTCTCCCTGCCAGCCCTTGATCTGGGCCAGGGCGATGAAGCCGGCGTCGGCATTGCCGGTGGCGGCGAACTGGAAGGTCTGGGCGATCGAGTCCCCCTTTACCAGCTTCGGCCTGAGGCTGTCGAGCAACCCCAGATGGGTCATCACCTGCTCGGCCGCCAGGCCGTAGGGTGCGGTCTTGGGGTTGGCCAGGGCCAGATGTTCGAAGTCACCGCGCTCGAGAAAGGCCTCGCCATCGGTGAAGCGGCCCGATTTGGCGCTCCACAGCGCCAGCTTGCCCTTGGCGTAGACGAAGCGGGTGCCGGCGACGGCCAGTCCCGCTTTCTCGGCCTTGATCGGCCGCCGGGTGTCGGCGGCCAGGAAGAGTTCGAAGGGGGCGCCAAACTCGATCTGCGAATAGAGCTTGCCGGTGGAGCCGAAGCTGATCTTGGTGGTGTGGCCGGTGGTCTTTTCGAACAGGGGGGCGATTTCGCGGGTGGCGTCGGTGAAGTTGGCCGCGACGGCGATCGTGACCTCCTCGGCGTCGGCCTGAGCGACAAGCAGGCCAAGACCGAGCAGGGTGACAGCAAGGGGGATTCGGAAAAACTGCATGACGATACTCCTGGTCATTACGATACGCTAAAAACGGGTTCAGTTGACGCCGAGGATGACATGGGAGGCCTTGATCATTGCACAGACCCGGCTGCCCCGGTCGAGCTGCATCGCCTGGGCGCTCTCCTCGGTGATGATGGCGGTGAGGGTCTTGCCCCCATCCAGTTCGATGATCGCCTCGCTGCTGACCGGCCCATGGCGCAGTTCGCGCAGACTGCCGCAGAGGCGGTTGCGGGCGCTGCTGATGCAGCGGTCGTCGTCCGGCGTCAGGATGATGAAGGAGGCCTTGATCAGCGCATAGGCCTCGCTGCCGAGACTGAGCCCCAGCTGCTCCACCGACTCGCTGGTGAGGATGGAGGTGAGCCGGTCCTTTTCGTTGATGGCCAGGGTGACCTCGCTGTTGATGGGGCCGGCGCCGATCATCTCCACCTTGCCCTGGAACTGGTTTCTTGCGCTGGTACGCATGGTGAGTCTCCTGATGCGCTGTTGAAAATGCTCGAAGTCATCCAGCTTGCGGCTGAGCCCCTCGGTGAAGCGCCGGTACTCCTGCTGCAACAGTTTGAAGCTGTCGATCAGCCGCTGACCCTCGTCGGTCAGGCGGGTGCCGCCGCCATGGGCGCCGCCGGGCTGCTTGGCCACCAACGGCGACTCCCACAGGTTGTTCATCTCATCCACCGCATCCCAGGCTGAGCGGTAGCTGATACCCAGCTGTCTGGCGGCGGCGGAGATGGAGCCCTGGGCGTGGATCGCCTCCAGCAGATCGATGCGCTTGGCGGTGATGTCGCCGCCGCGGGCGCCGCTCAACCGCAGGTCGCCGGTGACGAATGTCGATCGCTTGTTCATCGCGCCTTTTCTCTCCCGTGGCAACGGAGTGAGTTGGTTGGAATGTTCCGGTGGTCACTTTCCTTAGCGTTATGCATCTGATTTGCATAATGCTAAGGAAAGTGACTTGTTTCTGTGACAGCAATCGATATGCCAAATGATAATTAGTAGTTAGGACAACGGGTTAAGAGCTATATCCGGATCAGGGGGCTGTGTCTGATACGACATTTGTCATCTCTCGTACACGACATTCGCCGCCTTGTAGGCTCTGTGCTTGGCGGATTGTTACGTTGGTATCGACCCTGCTCTGTCCGGTTTCGCGCGCCGGAGGAGTGAAAACCCGAGGGGGCGAAATTTCTCCTAAAACCTGCATGCTTTGCGTATACCCGATCATACTTGTAGTGAGGGGAGGCGATAGCGTTTCAACATAAAAGATAGATTTGGAGGGAGTGGCCATGTTGAACATCAATCCGGAAACTGTCTGCTATGTCATTGCAAAAGCTAAAGAATTTCAGGCCAAGGAGCAGGTTGTGATCCCAGAGATACCGGTCAGCCCTTCCGAAGACTGGGCTCGGCAGGTGCTGGCAAACCATGTGGATGACCCTTGTGTCCAAGAAGTAATGGCGGTTGTCGCCGATTTGGAGCCTGACCAGCAGGCCGAGCTGGTGGCGCTGATGTGGCTTGGGCGGGGGGACTTTCTACTCGACGAGTGGCAGGAAGCGATAGACACCGCGACTGAATCCATGCGCGATATCACTGATCCGGCTCACTATCTGCTGGCTCATCCGCTGGTTGCCGACTACCTTCTGGAAGGTCTGGTGCTGCACGACAGGAGTTGTGAATCGTGAAGGGAGGGTATCTTTGAGTGCAGCCGAATGGCTGTCAGATTGCTATGTTTAGTACAGGGACACAGACGTTAGTGCGAATCCTCGAACGGGAGGCTCGCCCATGCAAATCCAGCCACAGATAACCTTTCGTCATATGGAGTCGTCACCCGCCCTGGAGGCCAAAATCCGCAAGCGGGTGAGTGAATTGGAGCAGTACCACGCCAACCTGACCAGCTGCCGCGTGGTCGTCGAGTTGGACCATCGCCATCACCACCAGGGCAACCTCTACCATGTGCGGGTGGACCTCACCCTGCCCGGGCATGAGCTGGTGGCCGGCCACGAATCACCCCGACACCAGGCCTATGAGGATGCCTATGTTGCCGTGCGCGATGCCTTCGATTCGGTGAGACGCCAACTGGAGGAGCTGGCGCGACGCCAGCGCCACCAGGTGAAGCACCACGATACCCCGCTGCACGGGCATATCAGCGCGCTGTTGCAAGACCAGGATTACGGCCGCATCAGCAGTGCCGACGGACGCGATATCTACTTCCACCGCAACAGTCTGGTCGATGGCGATTTCGACCGGTTGGCAGTCGGCATGGAGGTCCGTTTTGTCGAAGAGCCGGGGGAAGAGGGACCGCAGGCCAGCAGTGTATACACGATCGGCAAGCATCATGTGGCCGGCTGAATAAAGCCGATCGGATTGTCGGCCCCCTGACGTTCATGCGGAGTGACTGAGCCGCTAGATGGCCAGTGACTACAATGAACGAGTAAGGTCAAAGGAGACTCCAGGTGCCGGGTTGGTTTCTATTGCTGCTCTTGTCATTCGGACTGTGCTTCGGCGGCGGCGTTGATGTGGCCGCCGATGAGGGTGCGCGCAAGGGGTATCTGGCCGATATCGACGGTACCATCGGCCCGGCCACCGCCGACTATCTCACCCGTGCCCTGGACAAGGCGGAGTCCGAGGGTGGGGAGCTTCTGATCATCCGCATGGACACACCCGGCGGGCTCGACACCTCCATGCGTGCCATCATCAAGCGCATCATCGCGGCGCAGATTCCGGTGGTCGCCTTTGTGGCACCCGGCGGCGCACGTGCCGCCAGCGCGGGCACCTATATCCTGTTCGCCAGTCATGTGGCGGCCATGGCGCCGGCCACCAACCTGGGCGCGGCGACACCCATCAGCCTGGGCGGCCTGCCGAAGCAGAGCCCGGATCAACAGTCTGACCAAGACGAGGGCGGGGAGGAGCAGGCGCCGACGCCGGCAGATGCCAAGGAGCGCAAGCTGGTCAACGACGCTGCGGCCTATATACGCAGTCTCGCCAAGCTGCGTGGCCGCAATGCAAGCTGGGGTGAGGAGGCGGTGCGCAAAGCATCGAGTCTTTCCGCGGAAGAGGCGCTGGAGAAGGGGGTGATCGATCTGATTGCCAGCGACCTCGATACCCTGCTGCAGAAACTCGATGGACGTCAGGTCAGGCTGCCGCAGGGTGCGGAAACCCTGCATACGCAGAACCTCATCCTCGAAGTCATCGAACCCGACTGGCAGAGCCGGCTGCTCTCCATCGTCAGCAATCCCAACCTGGCCTACATCCTGATGCTGGTCGGTATCTACGGGTTGATCTACGAGTTCGCCAACCCGGGATCGATCGTGCCGGGCACTGTCGGCGCCATCTGCCTGCTGCTGGCGCTCTACGCCTTTCAAGTGTTGCCGATCAACTACGCGGGGGTCGGGCTGATCCTGTTGGGACTCTCACTGATGGTGGCCGAGGCTTTCGTTCCCAGCTTCGGCGCCCTGGGCATCGGCGGGGTGATCGCCTTCGTCATCGGCTCCCTGATTCTGATCGATACCGAGCAGCCGGGGTTCGGCATCTCGCTGCCCTTGATCGCGGGAGTGGCGGTGAGCAGCGCCTTGCTGCTCTTTTTCGTCATGGGCCTGGCCATCAAGTCCCATCGCAAACCGGTGGTGAGCGGGGGGGAGGAGTTACTCTCCAGCGTCGGGCAGGTGGTCGACGACTTCAGCCGCGAGGGTGAGGTCCGGGTGCATGGAGAGGTCTGGCAGGCCCATTCGGAAAGTCCCCTGCTCAAGGGGCAGAAAGTCATTGTCACTGGCAGAAGGGGGCTGACGCTCGAAGTGGCGGCCCTCGATGAGGAGGAGGAACCGTCATGACCCTCTATTTCTATGCAACGCTGGCGTTTCTCGTCGTTGCCTTCTTCGCCTCCGCGTTTCGCATCCTACGCGAATATGAGCGGGGTGTGGTGTTCCTGCTGGGACGTTTCTGGAAAGTCAAAGGCCCGGGTCTGGTCATCATCGTCCCCATCATCCAGCAGATGGTGCGGGTCGATCTGCGCACCATCGTGCACGATGTGCCCTCGCAGGACGTGATCTCCCGCGACAACGTCTCGGTCAAGGTGAATGCGGTGGTCTACTACCGGGTGATCGATCCCGAACGGGCGATCATTCAAGTGGAGGACTACATGATGGCCACCAGCCAGCTGGCGCAGACCACTCTGCGTTCGGTGCTGGGACAGCACGAGCTGGACGAGATGCTGGCGGAGCGCGACCGCCTCAACGACGATGTGCGCAAGATCCTCGATCAGCAGACCGATACCTGGGGCATCAAGGTCACCAACGTGGAGATCAAACATGTGGATCTGGATGAGAGCATGATCCGCGCCATTGCCCGTCAGGCGGAGGCGGAGCGCGCCCGGCGCGCCAAGGTGATCCATGCCGAAGGCGAACAGCAGGCGGCGGAGAAGCTGTCGCAGGCGGCCGAGATCCTGGCTCGGCAACCCCAGGCCATCCAGTTGCGCTACCTACAGACCCTGACCGAGATCGCCGGCGACAAGACCCATACCCTGGTCTTCCCGCTGCCGATGGATCTGTTGGAACCACTGCTCAAACTGAAACAGACGGATCAGGGCTGAAGCGACAGCCCCGGTGTGTCCGTTCGCAGTCAGATCTCCGAGCGTGTCCCCGTGGCGTCAGGCGCTCTCTTATTTGGCGCTTCCAGCTCTTTGAGAAAGTCGAAGAGGGCTCGATAGGTCTCTTTCTTCATGTCGATCAGCATGATGCCGGCGTATTGATGGTTGGTGTAGATCACCAGGCCGCGCATGGATTGCTGCTCTCCGTTCATCCATATTCGAAGAGAGATGAGATCATTTCGATTCAGTGCGGATTGTTCGTTCTGAAGCATCATGCCATTGAGGCTTACATCCTTTGTCATCACACGTCCCAGGGGTTGCTCTCTTTTGTAGAGATCGACCTCCAGGGAGACCGGCATTCGGGGATAGTAGCGGTGCTCCACGATCAGCTCCTGTTTCTAGTCTAGGGTTTTTCCAGTCCCTCCCTGGTTTCTTGGTTCTCGATTCACGGAGGATTGTCAGGTGGACACTCCGCGGGTTTTGTTTGGACGAAATCTGACAGGGTATCGAGTCAATTTGAACGCACGAATAACGCAGGTATGCGGTGTTGTTTCATTCGATATTTATTAAATTCGTAAACCGCATGGCGATCGACTGATTTCGATCCGCTATCTGAAATCCGTCTCAAGAATCACTGATCAACTCATGCCTTCGCGCATGGCGGATGAAAGGCTCCGGTTATCTGCTTAAAGCTTTTCATTGCACTTCACACGATCTGCGAGAGACGTCAGTGATTACACAATCCAAGTATGTGCGATTGAAAAGATCCTGCCACTCTTTTTCATAAGTTTTCGACAAGGTTGAAGTGAAAAACGTTTCATTGCCAAGCGTTTTTTCATTAATCGATTAAAAAGAAAACCGATTGGATCGGCCGGGCTCTATCCTGTTAGGGTCGACGACATCTCTCTGCCTTTTTGTTTGCGCCGCGGACCTTGCCATCCATCGCTCCATGCGTGAAATGAGAGGAACTGTCGGTGTGGAAAAACGGGAGTCTCGCCAACTCAACTCAACGTTATCGCGCTGTGTGGGTGATGGCGTGGCCGGAGGGAGGGCGAACGGTTCTTTACCGCTGCTGAGCTCGATTCGAACAGTTGCCAAACGGACTGTTGTAGTGTCGCCCTGCCCCGTGGCGCTTCCCTTCTTTGCGGGGCGTGGGTGCGGTGATAGTGTTGCGTCCCGCCAGCCTGTGGCGGGGGCGGGAAACCGGGACTAATCCGCCAGGGGCTTGATGAAGACCATCGAGTTGCGCCGGTAGTTGTAGAGTTCCCGCTTGCGCATCGGCAGATCCTTGAGATCGGCCTTGACGAATCCCCGCTCCCGGAACCAGTGGGCGGTCTGGGTGGTGAGGATGAAGAGCCGCTCGATTCCCTGCGCCTTGGCGGAGGACTCCATCTGCTCGAGCAGCCGGTCCCCACGGTCGCCACCGCGATAGTCGGGATGCACCACCACGCAGGCGAGTTCGGCCATTGCCTCCTGGGGATAGGGGTAGAGGGCGGCGCAGGCGATCACCATGCCATCCCGCTCCATCAGGGTGAAGCAGTCGATCTCGGTCTCCAGCAGTTCGCGGGAGCGGCGCACCAGCACGCCCTTCTCCTCCAGCGGTTCGAGCAGCTCCAGCAGGCCGCCGACGTCGTCGATGCGGGCGGTGCGGGTCTCCTCGTAGGGCTCGGCGGTGATCAGGGTGCCGATGCCGTCCCGGGTGAAGAGCTCCTTGAGCAGGGCGCCATCCTGCTGGCGGTCGATGAGGTGGGTGCGTTTGACCCCGCTACGGCAGGCGCTCAGGGCTGCCCTGAGGTGCTGCACCAGATCTTCAGGAAGCTGTTTGCGGCGGGCCAGCAGCTCGTCCACCTCCCGCGGCACCATGTTGGGGATCAGCCGGTTGCGCGAGTCGGTCACCCCCTTGGCTTCGATCAGGCTGATCAGCTTGTCGGCGCCCAGCGCGATGGCCACCGAGGCAGCCACGTCGGCGGCACTCAGATTGAAGACCTCGCCGGTGGGGGAGTAGCCCAGCGGCGGCACCAGCGCAATGGCGCCGCTCTCAAGGCGCTGCTCGATGCCGGCCGAATCGACCCGCCGCACCAGTCCGGTGTGGCCGTAGTCGACGCCGTCGCGCACGCCGATGGGGCGGGCGGTGACGAAGTTGCCGGAGGCGACCCGGATGCGCGCCCCGGCCATGGGTGAGTTGGCCAGACCCATGGAGAGCAGCGCCTCGATCTCCACCCGTACGGCGCCGGCCGCCTCCTTGACGCAGGTGAGGGCGTCGTCGTCGGTGACCCGCAGGCCGTTGATGTACTGCATCTCCACGCCGCGCTGGTTGAGCCGTTGCTCGATCTGCGGGCGGGCGCCGTGGACCAGCACCAGACGGATGCCGATGCCGTGCAGCAGGGCGATGTCATGCACCAGGTTGGCGAAGCTTTCGTCACCCACCGCCTCGCCGCCGAAGGCGATGACGAAGGTGCGCCCCCGGTGGGCGTGGATATAGGGTGACGAGCCCCGGAACCAGTCGACGAAGTCGTCCGCTATGCTTTTCGTGCGCTTGCTCATGCGAATTCTTTAACTGCTTGGTTATAAACAGAATTGCCTGACCAGCGACTGTATCAGGTTGATCCCCGGATGGATATGTTCCAGAGGCAGATATTCGTCCGGTTGATGGGCCTGGTCGATGTTGCCCGGGCCGCAGATCACCGTCTGCAGGCCGAGGTCGTTGAGATAGGGACCCTCGGTGCCGAAGGCGACCGCCCCCGCCTCCACTCCGGTGAGTTTCTCCATGGCCTGGATGATGGCCGCATCGCGCGGGGTCTCCATCGCCGGAATGCCTTCGAACACCGGCACCAGCTCCCACTGCAGGCCGCTGCTCTCGAGCAGACGGTCGAGCCGCTCGCGCAGCTCGCCGCGCAGGGTTTCGATCTCCATGCCGGGCAGGGGGCGCAGATCGAACTGCAGCTCGCAGTGTCCGCAGATGCGGTTGGGATTGTCGCCGCCGTGGATGTGGCCCAGGTTGAGGGTCGGCACCTCCACCGCGAAGGCGGGGTTGCGGTAGCGGCGCTGCAGCTCCTCGCGCCACTGAATCACTTCGCCGAGGACCCGGTACATGCCGTCGAGGGCGTTGACGCCCAGGGCCGGATTGCTGGAGTGGCCCGCCTTGCCGGTGAGGCGGACCGATTCCATGGAGATGCCCTTGTGCATGTGGATCGGCTTGAGGCTGGTGGGTTCACCGATCAGCGCGTGGCGGCCCAGCCTGCGGTGCAGGTCGCTGAGCGACTTGGCGCCGCACATGCTGCTCTCCTCGTCGGCGGTGGCGAGAATGGTCAGGGGCTGCTTCAACTGCTCGAGCGGCAGCTCCCGGATGGCTTCGATCACGACGGCGAAGAAGCCCTTCATGTCGGCGGTGCCGATGCCGTGCAGGCGGCCGTTGCGCTCGCTCAGCCGGAGCGGGTCGCTGCTCCATTTGTCCGCGTCGAAAGGCACCGTGTCGGTATGGCCGGAGAGCACCAGTCCCTGATCGCCCCTGCCGGCGCTGGCGATCAGGTTCGATTTACCGGGGTGGCCGGGGATGGCGATCACCTCGGTCTCGAAGCCGAGCGCGGAGAACCAGCTCTCGAGCAGTTCGATGACGTTGGCGTTGCCCATGTCCCAGGCCGGATTGACACTGCTCACCGAAGGGGCGGCAATGAGGGCGCGCAGCATGTCGAGAAAAGGGGGTGTCTTCATGGCACGATTCTGTGATCATGCAGAAGCATTGGCAACTGCTATTTCCGCAACCAGGCGCTGACGAAGGCACTTTTATCGATACCCGGGCAAGGTTGCGGATCAATCGGGGAAATGGCGGGGCCCTGCCCCACCGAATATCTGTCTGAAGACATCTCATGCTCGACTGGCGAAACTCGCAAGACTACGCATTCACGCAACACCTGACGGCCGCTCAATGGGCCTGGGAGTTCCTGCGCCGGAATCCGGTCTACCAAGCGGAGTGGCGGGATTTCATCACCCTCTGGCGGGCCCTGGAGGCGGATTACGGCAAGCCTTCACAGCGCGATATCGCGGCCTGGAAACGCGACCCTCGCGCCTGGCTGCCCGCCGAGCGCTGTCTGGAGAGCGACTGCCGGGTCGACGGGGACAAGGTGTTGATCGAGTGCGCCCTGGGTGCGCGCTGGGGTTTCTTCAAATTTCCACCCGACCCGAAGGACGACGATCCGGTCGGCGGCGAGCGGCTGGTCTGGCGTGAGCTGCCGCCTGAGATCCCTCTGCTGGAGGCGGAGGCCGTCGCCCCTGCGGATGGGCAGCGGGCGGCGCTGGTATTCGATCTGGGATTGCCGTTGGCGCCCCAGTTGGAACAGGCCAAGCGTCGTCTGCAGATCGAACAGCGCCGGCGCCTCAGTGCGGGCCGACTGGCGCCGCCCCGGGTTGCCGGTCATGCCGCCAGACTCGCCCTTGGTTTGCGTCAGCTGGACGCGGCCGCGGCAGCCGTTCCGCTGGAGGAGCAGTCGCTGGTGCTTGGTATCGGCGCCGAGGATGCCGGAGAGAGCCTGAACCAGGCGCTTTCGCTGCGCGACCGGGGCTACCGTAAACTCCTCTGGTTGCGTTGAAGCCGTTACACGGGAACTTGCAAAATCGGACCCGGTTTGCTTAGTTTAAGACACCGAAGGGGATTCCCAAGGCGTTGGATTGGGGCGTATGCGACTCTATATCAGGCATCCCTCGGATGTCCCTATTGATTACCAGCTGGGCGGCCGCGCCGATACCAGCCGTGAGAAGCTGAGCAACTACAGCGAGGGCGGGCTCTGTTTCATCGCCCGACAATGGGTCCAGCCCGGTACTGAAATCCACTTCGCCATACCCATCACCCCTCCCCAGTTCCACGCCTCAGGAGTGGTGGTCTGGTGCCGCGAGGAGGCAGGCGAGTTCTATGTCGGCGTCAAGTTCACCGAGGAGGAGACCGCCTATGCGGTGCGCATGGTGGAGCAGCTCTGTTACATTGAGCACTATCGCCAGAGTGTCCTCGAGAGCGAAGGCAGGGAGTTGACAGGGGAGGAGGCTGCACTTGAGTGGATCGACAAGTATGCGGGAAGATTTCCCCACTGAACGAACGAAAACGCTCACGACGCGTCTCATTGGCTACTGACCCGATCCGCATATGAGGTGCCTGCATGCATCGCTTCCCATCTGCCGTGCTCTCTGCCGGTCTGCTGTTGACGCCGTTGTTGACAGCGGCCGCGGATATCATCACGGTTAAGCGTCTCAGCCCCGATCTCGCCCTGGAGATGGTCAAACAGGCGGTGGAGGCGTGCCGCGCCGAGGGCTATCAGGTCACCGCCGTGGTGGTGGGCAGTGACGGCGCCGAGGTGGCGCTGATGCGCGACGTGCATGCCAGTCGCTTCACCATTCAGATCGCCCGTGACAAGGCCAATGCGGTGATCCTCTCCGGGATAGCCTCCGGCGACTTCCGGGACAATCGGCGGGACATCCAGCAGGAGATGAATCACGTCGAGGGCGTTCTGGTGCTGCAGGGCGGTCTGCCGATCGAGGCGGCCGGCTATCAGCTCGGCGCCATCGGCGTCAGCGGCGCGCCGGGTGGCGAGCGGGACGAACGCTGTGCCCGCAAGGCCTTGGACAAGGTGCAGGAACGACTCGAGTTTGCCGACTAACTCAACAGAAGAGGCCCCTATGGAGAGTCAACTCAGCGAAAGCGGATACAGCCTGGGCGAGGAGATCGCGCATGCGGTCTCCCACGGTATCGGCGCACTGCTCAGCATCGCCGGTCTGACGGTGCTGGTCGCTTTCGCATCCCTCTACGGGAATGCCTGGCATATCACCAGCAGCAGTATCTATGGCGCCACCCTGGTCCTGCTCTACACCGCCTCCACCCTCTATCACGGGATACCGCAGCCCGCGGTCAAACAGGTGCTGAGGCGCATCGACCATGCGGCCATCTTTCTGCTCATCGCCGGAACCTACACCCCCTTCACCCTGGTCAACCTGCGCGGCGAGTGGGGCTGGACCCTGTTCGGTCTGGTGTGGGGGTTCGCCGTCCTCGGCGTGGTGCTCGAGACAGCGGTCAAACAGCGCATCAAGTGGCTGTCGCTGACCCTTTACCTGGGACTCGGCTGGCTGGTTCTTATCGCCATCCAACCCCTGCTCGAGGCGGTGGCGACGGGCGGGTTGATCCTGTTGCTGGCCGGCGGTCTCTGCTATTCCCTGGGGGTGATCTTCTATGTCTGGAAGCGGCTGGCCTACCACCATGCGGTGTGGCATCTGTTCGTGATGGCCGGCAGCCTGCTGCACTTCTTCTCCATCTTCTTCTACGTGCTGCCGCCCGCCACCGGCTGAGCGACTGTCGTCAATTCATCAGCAGCGCCGCCGCGAAGCAGCCGACGCTCAGCAGAAAGAAGATCGCTGAGGAGGGTTTCCACATCGTGTAGTTGAGCGTGCTGGCATTCTTGTCATGCAACACGATAGCCAGGATCCCGGACGCCAGGAAGATCCCGCCCGTGATATAGGCGACCACCTGCAGATATTCGACCTTGATCTGGGTGGAGCCCTGCACACCGCCTCCGATGGTTTCGAACTTGTTCGCCAGCAGCGGCTCGCAGACGAGCATGCCGGTCACCAGCAGCCAGGGGGTCAGCGAGCAGAGTCGCGCAAGCAGGGGTTTCACGATTGACCTCAATACCACCTATAAAACCGGCGGTTACAACGGGCATTGCCTCTATATATAGCCAATATGTGCTGTCTTGGCAGTAGTTTTTCGGTTAAGGATACCTATCGGGCGTTCCGCGAAATGGCCTGTAATGGCGAGGGATAATGGTTTACGCACTTCGGGTATGCTTGCGCTATCTCATTTCATCGGCGGCAGCGGCACGCTATGCCGTCTGCCAGCGCCATACCGACGTCGGTTCCCGATGCGTCATGTTGGTGGAAGTCCGATCGAAATCATGCATGAGGAGAAAACCATGTACAGTTTTTCAACGCGATTGAAGGGTAGCATGGAGGCCGTCGAAGGTCGGGTGGTCGATGCCCTCAAAGCGGAGGGATTCGGTGTGCTCACAGAGATCGATGTCCAGGCGACCTTGAAGGCGAAGCTCGGCATCGATCGCCTTCCCTACCGGATTCTGGGTGCCTGCAATCCGCCCCTGGCCCACAAGGCGATCGACGCCGAGCCCGATATCGGCCTGCTGCTGCCGTGCAATGTGGTGCTGCGGGAAGAGCAGGATGGCGATGTCACGGTCGCCTTCATGGATCCGGTGGCGGTGCTGCAACTGGTCGACAAGCCTGAGGTGGCGGAGCTGGCCAACGAGGTGAAGCAGCGGTTACAGCGGGTGGAGTCGGCGATCCAGTCCTGATCCGCCGGCAGCCACTCACTCCAGGTAGCGACAGGCGGGCAGAAAGCCGGCAATGTCGGGGTAGTCCCGGGTGACGCAGGTCCAGGCCGTGATCTCTCCGTCTCTCATCAGCGGGAGATAGACCAGGACGCCACCGTCCCGACCCGACCTGGCATTCAGTTCGATGTGCATGGCGCCACCCAACTCATAGGTCAGCCTGCGGATTGCCGTACCCTCGAGCTCCTCGGCGGTCGGCGGGATGTTCGGCATCGCTTCGCCCAGGGCCAGTTGCCGTCTCTCCTCGTCTCTGTGCGCCCGCTGCATGGCGAAGTGGTAGGCCTGGACGATAGCCGCCTGCTGCATGGCGTCGTTCGAGCGCACCAGCGAGAGGTAGTGATAGAGTCCGAAGATCAGGCCCAGCAGGATCAACAGGCGGGTGATCGGGCGCACGGATCAGAGCAGCAGATCGAGATCGCGCAGGGCGAGATCGATGGGGATCGCGCGCGGTTTGCCGTCGAAGGGTGTGGCGGTGATGCCGATCACGCGGCCCTCCCTGTCGAACAGGGGGGTGCCCAGATCCCCCTTGGTGATCTTGATGTCATGCAGCAGGTAATCCTCCGCATCGGGCCGCCGGCTGCGACCGCCGTATTGGCCGCCCATCAGCCTGTCCTTTGCGAAACCGGTGAAGGCAAACACCGCATCGCCCTCCCTCAACCTGTCGGCATCGCCGATCTTCAGGCCGTTGCAGACATCCCTGTCCAGCAGCAACAGTGACAGGGGGTAGTTGTCACTGACCTGGACGACTCTGGCCAGGGCGGACGTGTTGTCGAGGCTGGCCCGCAGTTGGCGATCGCTCTCCAGCAGCTCCTCGCTGGCGTCGAGTTTTTCGCGGGCGCGGATCAGCTCGGCCTCGAGTTTCTCCACCTTGGAGATCTGTTGGTATAGCGCCTGCCTGAAGCTTTGCTCGTCACAGACCTTGCAGCTGTTGACGAAGTCGATCCGCTTCTCTTCGAATGCCTGCTTGGCGTGGTCGAGCTCCTCCTTCGCCAGTTCGTACTCCAGCTGCAGGTTTCTTCGGTTTGCGACCTCCCGTGAAGAGGTGTTGCGTGGCAGTTCGCCGCTGTAGAGCACATGACAGTCGTCTGAAATCACGATCCCGCTCTTGTGTCGGGAGCCTATGGTGACGAACTTGCCGCCCAATTCGGTCAACACGGTTTGACCCGGTGTCGGCACCCAGCGCAGCTGGGTACCATCCTGTTCCCAGTACCCCGGGGTGGTGCCTTGATCCCAGGGAGCGTATCCCGCGGGACGCTGGTTTTGAGCCTGCGCAGGGGTCGGCGCCGACACGGGATCGGAGGGGGTGAGGAGGAACAGTCCCGCCAACAGCGCTATCGCCAGTGTGCCGCCGCCGATCATCAACAGCAACTTCTTGCGGCGGTCCTGCTGTTCCCATTGTGCCTGTTCGTGTTCCCGTTGCCGCTGCTCGAACTGGATGTACTTCTCGAAGATGATGCCGCATTGGCTGCAGCTGACATCCTGGCTGTTCTCGTGTCCACACTTCGGGCAAATCATGAGCGTACTCCTGAGCGCTGATGCCGGCGGATCACCGCCTGGCGGTAAGGACGGTCTGACTGACAGGGGGGCGGGGCGACAGGCTGACTCGGCGGCTTACTGCATGTTCAGGCATCGAACGGGTTTCTTCCGTAGAAAACGGAGTGAAAATAGCACAGAAATGCGAGTGTTTTGTGTAATTTGGGAACCCCGTTACTCGCTTCGGGGGAAGTGTCGGGTTTGGCGTGGTCTATTCGGCCGACGGGTGAGTGAAGAAGCGCTCCTGCGCCTCCCGGAAGAGTCGCTTGGCCCGTTCCACGTCGTAGGGCCGTTCGCTCAATGTCTCCGGATCCCACTCCTTGCGCGGCTCCTCCGGTTCGAAGAAATCGCCGCCATAGACGTGCAGCGCCCGGGTCATGCGGCGGGTCGGATTGAGCACCGAGTGGATGATGTCGCGGCCGAGGGTCACCACCTCGCCGCGGCCCAGGCTTTTGGCGCCGGCCGCTTCGATGCTGTGCTCTGTACGCCGCCAGAAGATATTGTCCTCCCGTCCAGCGAACAGGCCGATTACGGCGTACATGTTGTGGTTGTGCGGCAGCAGGCTCATATAGGGCGCCCAGGTGAAGTTGATGATGGTGAGTTCCCTGGAGCGGTAGAGGGCGTCGATCCCCGCATACACGGGTTCGCCGAACCAGCCGGCCACTTGCGCCGGCTCGCTGACGGCAGACGCCACCACCTCGCGCATGGCGGCCTGTCCGTCGGCCACGGCGTCGATGCAGTCCTGGATGAAGCGGTCTCTATCGGACATCACACAGCTCTCCGTGGGTCGGTTTTGCTCAAGTCTAGTCCAGCCCGTGAGGGATCGACAGCGCTCCCTGCTTCGCCAGCGGCCTTAATCTAAGCGATCCCCGGCCTCAGGATGAAATCGAAACGGGCGCTCAGCTCAACCGGCGATCCGGGGTCGGCTCTGAAGTCGGCCAGCACCAGGGGCCGCAATTCGGTGGGGATGCGGCGAAACAGGAAGTCCTCGCCGTTGCGCGGCTCCCCCGCCACATAGATCTGGGTCACGAAGGGGGGCATCCCCTCGCGAAACACGGCGGCGTGAATGTGCGGCGTGCGTCCGGGATAGGGCACCGGGCGGATGGTGCGGAAGCGATAGCGGCCCCGTTGGTCGCTGTAGGTGTGGCCGAAACCCTGGAAGTTCTCATCCATCGCCACCCGGCGCTCGTCACCGCTGTGGCGGTAGCGGCCGTTGTTGTCGCACTGCCAGATCTCCACGCGGACGCCGGAGAGGGGCTTGCCTGAGGCGTCCAGCACCTGTCCCGAGAGGTCCGCGATGCGGCCCTCGGCGACACCCGTCCTGCCTTCCACCCGGGTCAGGTCGTTGTCCCGGTCGAGCAGCGGCAGGTCGGGGTAGAAGGGGCCGGCCGTCTGTCTGGGGGTCAGCAGTCGCTCCGCGCCCAGGGCGGGCAAGGTCAGCAGACCGGCCGCGCCGCCCAGCAGCAGTTGTCGGCGTCGTCTGTCGATGGTGTCGCCCATGGATGGCCTCGGGTGTGGGGGGGATATCTCCTTCTCAGACCCGGCTAACGGACCTGTCGTTCGAAGCTTTATTCCCGAGGATTTTGGGGGAAATGGTGTGTGCTTGTACGCAAGCGCGCATTGGTGGGGCAGGGCCCCACCCCACACTTCGAAGCGACCGGTAGGTGGGGGCCCTTCCCCCACCATTCCCGCTCAACCTGGACCGCTGGGGTGAGGGGTCCAGCTCGGCCGCGTTGGCGCAGAGCGGCTAGGCGTCGTCCGGCACGAACTTCAACACATTGCCGTTGATGCAGTAGCGCTTGTGGGTCGGCGGCGGGCCGTCGTCAAAGACGTGTCCCAGATGGATGCCGGAGCTGGCGCTGCGCACCTCGACCCGATGCATGCCGTGGCTGTTGTCCTCGTGCAGGGTGAGGGCGCCCTCCACCGGGTTGAAGAAACTGGGCCAGCCGCTGCCGCTCTCGAACTTTGTGTCGCTACGGAACAGGGGCGCGCCGGTGATCGGATCGACGAAGGTGCCGGGGCGTTTCTCGTCCAGATGGGAGCCGGTGTAGGGACGCTCGGTGCCCTGCTCGAAGGCGATGCGCTGCTGCTCCGGGCTCAGCAGCTGGTATCCCAACCACTGCCAGAAGCGGGCTTTGTCACCGTTGTAGCCGGTGTAGCGGGTGACCTCCCGGCCACCCTCGAAGAGCACGATGGTGGGGGTGGCGAAGAGCGGTTTCTCCAGGCTCCAACCCGCGGGCGGCTGCGGACTCAGGCTGCGCGCCACCGCGACATCCGACTGCCAGTGGTCGAGCACCTCAGCCTTGAACTGCTTGCAGTAAGCGCAATCCTCAGCTTCGAAGACGATCAGCTGACGCTGTGGGTCGAGGGTCTGAGGGTCGAGTTGCATGGACATGGGGGACTCCTTCTTGGCGGGTGATTGGGATCCGGGATAGTCGACACCGGTGCCGCCCAGGCCGCAGTAACCCTTGGGATTCTTCACCAGGTAGTCCTGATGGTACTCCTCGGCCGGGGTGTAGTTGTCGAGGGCGGCGATTTCGGTGGTGATCCTGCCATACCCGTGTTGGCTCAGGGCCTGCTGATAGCGCTCGCGAGTCTTCATCGCTATCGCCTGCTGAGCCGCGCTGTGAGTATAGATGGCGCTGCGGTAGTTGGAGCCCAGGTCGTTGCCCTGACGGTCGCCCTGGGTCGGATCGTGGTTCTCCCAGAAACCGATCAGCACCGCTTCGAGATCGGTCTTTGTGGTGTCGAAGCTGACCTTCACCACCTCGGCATGGTTGCGTTTCTCGCTCATGCCCAGGCGTAGCCGCGACTCCTGGGCCAGGATCTCCCGATAGCTCGCCTCGACCTCGCCGTTGGCGTAACCGCTCTCCACGTCGACCACGCCCGGCAGGGCCGACATGCGTTTCTCGGCGCCCCAGAAGCAGCCCATGCCGAGGACGATGGAGTCGAGCTGTCCAGGTTGTCGGTCGTCGCCCTTGGTTTCGGCCGCGTGCGTCGCCAGGCCGGTGAGGCCCAGCAGGAGCGTGCAAACGACAGTCAGGGTCAGGGTGGTTATCGTTGTGGTCGTGATGTTCATGGTCGTTCCCGTATTCGGTGATTCGTCATCTCTGGGCACTATTCTATGCCGAGGTCCCTAACGCGGGGATTGCGGAACTGTCACGTTTTGATCACGGGAATTCACCGCGGCAGCGGCTGGGAGGCGAGGGCGACGATAGGCTATCAGGCGGGATCGGAATCACCCTGACTGCGTAGTCTCGCCTCAAACCTCCGTTGATGCTTCATCACCTGCATGTTCGCCCGCTGCACGGAGATGGCGCTGATATCCGCCTCATCGGGAATCGCCAATACGCTGCCCACCCTGATCAGGTTGAGGTTGTCGTCGATGAACTGCTCAGGGTTGGCGTTGAAGAGCGCAATCATCAGCTGCTCCCTGGTGGCGTCCCGGATGTCGAGTTCGGCGGCGATCTGCGGCAGGGATTGGCCTTCGGGCACGGGTCCGTAGAGTCGGTTGGTAAGCTCCGCGGCGGTGAAACGGGCGCTGCAGGCACGTCCTTCGGCCATATACTCGATCAGCTCGGCATCGTCCCACAGCGCCTTGATGGCAGCCTTGAACTCGGGATAGCGGGCAACGGCGGTAGCGGAGGTTGCGGGATCACCGGCGAGGGGGAGCGTCAGACCGTACTTCACACGTATGCAGCCGTCCCGGATCTCGATGACATTGAATTCGAGCTGAAAGCCGAAGCGTCGGCTGATGCGTGCGTTCATCTCCTCAATCAGCGCCTCGGCGATGGCGCGCTGTTCGGCTGCGGGGGCGCGGCGTATCGGTAGCACCTTGCCCATGATCAAAACGTCCAGCTGCCCAAGGGGTGTCCTTTGTAGCGTCATCTTCCTGCTCGCTGAAGGTGTAAGGGTTGTCCGGCCATTAACTCCCGGGAAGGGGGGGCTGGTCGGGGTCTCTTGGCGAAGTGTAGCCGTTCAGGAGATGTCCGCGTCCAACCCGGCCTGTGTTTTCCGGTATGGAGTTGAAGCGGGCGCCTGGTGGATGAACGCAATCAGCCGATCGGTCTGCTGTTTGAACTTATCCAATGAGGCGTGCCGGGCACCGGGAATCTCGAGCACCCGGACTGGCTGTCCCGGGGTGGCGTTGGCCTCGATCAGACGCATATCGCTGATCGGTACCACGTCGTCGTCGCTGCCGTGGGCCAGCAGCACCGGACATCGGACATGGGAGATGCGGTTCATGGGCGCGATGTCGTCGAAGCGGTAGCCGATGACCCGCTGGATATAGTTGATGACAAGTGAACGCATGCAGCGCGGCAGCCAGGGCCGATCCAGATGGCGATTCATCACCAGCCTGGGGTGGGCGAAACCCGAGAGCCCGATCACCCGGTCGATATCGTGCCGGCGGGAGGCGGTGAGAATCGCGGCGGCGGCGCCGATCGAATGGCCGAACACCACCAGGCGGTGGTCGGGACGCCGTTGCTTGACCCAGTCCAGCACCGTCGCCAGATCCTCCGCGAAACGGGGCAGGGAGGAGAAGCTGTCGCCGTCGCTCCTGCCGTGACTGCGCGCGTCGTAAAGCAGCAGCTCCATCTCCGCCGCGTGAAAGGCGGGCGCCAGGGGCAGCATCATCTCGGCGTTGGCGCCCCAGCCGTGGACCACCACCAGGGTGGTCCGGCTCTGCGGCCTGGGTATCGACCAGGCATAGAGGCGCTTGTTGCCGACGCCCGTCAACCAATGCTGACTGAAGGGCAATCCGTAGTGCTCCGGCGTGGTGCGTTCCTCCACCCGGGGAGCACGATAGACCCGATGCACCACCAACGGGAAGAGCAGGACAAGGGCGATCGGGACGAGCAGGAGACTGGCGAGAAGGACCATCTGTAACTGTCTGGCAAAGTAGGGAAGCGGTTAAGACCTCGCACATGCCGCTGGCGGCGGTCAGGGCACTTATATCAGCTAGGGCCTGTTAACACTAATCCAAAAGGCTCAATTGTGTCTGAATACGCGCCAATCGGGGCGCGGGGAAGAGCCTGAGCTCCGACAGGCTCCGGGCCAGCCCGACGGGCAAGAATTCAGCTGCCACCGGAATCCCGGGATCAGTCCTGTAGCATGAAACGGCAGCTGTCGAAGACCAGGTCTATCGCCTCGATCCGGTGCTGCGCAATTCTGAACAGCTGAGCGATGAGCAGGCTCTGTTCCGGTTTCAGGTATTCGTAGAAGAGGGCCACCGCATCCCGATCGTCGGTCACGCTGATGAGCCGGTATGGCGTCGGTTCCGGGGGGGCGGCGCGCAGGCTTTCGAGATAGTCTGCCGCCGAGTCGAAACAGTGCAGGGGACCCCTGAAGCGCAGCCCGGGCGAGAGCAGGTCGGCGAGGCCTTCGATATCTCCGGCGGAGAAGAGCCGCAGGTAGGTCAACGCCAGTTCGCGATCTGTCATGGTTGGGCCTCAGGCATCACAGCCAGCGCCGGACACGCTGTTTATAGTCTAAATAGATGTCGCCGAAGCTGGCCTCCAGCTTATGCTCCTCGTAGGGACAGAAGACAGCGTTGATGACGAAAAAATAGATCAGGCCGACCAGATAGAACGGCGGACTGCCGACGATCAGTGCCAGCGCGGTCATCATGAGCACGATGCCCAGATACATCGGATTTCGGCTGAACCTGTAGATGCCTGTGGTGACCAGGTGCCGACTTGTCGCCGTCGGGCAGATGGCGGTGTCGAACCTTTTGAACAGGGCCCAACCCCAGAGCATGATGGAAAACCCGACCAGGCCGAGTGCGATACCCAGATAGGGCTCTGAATAGGCTCCGCGGCCAGCGTCGGCGAAGGCCCAATGCCACAGCGCGGCGATGGCGGTCAACAGTTGAGCGATGCGTGGCGGACGCAGCTCAATCAGTCGGCTGACCATGGCATGCTCCATCGGCATCGTGCGGGCGCTGACCAGGCGGGGAAACAAACCCCTTCAGGATAAGCCCCAGAAAGAACAGTGCCAGAACGTGCCGGTACTGGGCGATGGGCAGACCGAACAGATTGGACAGGGTATTCCACGACCAGAGTGCGAATACGGCAGCCAGCAGAACTGCGGCGATGATAGAGAGGTGGCGTTTTCCGAGATAACCGCTCATGTCGGTTCTCCTGTATCGAGTGCGTCGAGCAGGGTTTGCAGGGTTTGCCGGGTTGTCCGGACATGGCTATTCGAAACCTCCGAGAACAGCTCGGTCACGACTTGCTGATCCCGTTTCAGAATGCGACGAAACAGTGTTCTGCCCGCTCCGCTCAGGGTGAACAGCGGCGAGCGCTTGTGCCGGGGATTGGGCCGGGTGATCACCAGCGCTTTGTCCGACAGGGAGTTGATGGTGGTCTGTATATGCTGGCGCGATACTTTGTAGCGCTCGGCAATTTCGGGTACCGACAATTGCCGGTCCGGATAGAGAAACTCCAGCACGGCGCGGTCGGCGGCGGAGATGCCGGAGGTTTCGAGCAGTTCGTTCGACCTCTGGCTCAGCGCCCGGAAGAGTCTGCGAATCAGCCAGATGACTTCATAAGGTTCGTTTGCTTGCGGGGCGGTCATATGCGGTTACCGGATAGAGTGACAACATACTTGTCAAAGTAGATAATGACAATTGAGTTGTCAAGAGTGTCGTATTGGAATCGGCGGCGAGGTGTGGATGCGAGGGTGCGCTTCGCCACTCGGCGTGGAGGCGGCAAGGGGGATGATCGGACAGGGGTCTGAAGCGGCCGCCCCGGGTCGGCTCCCCGGTGGCGGCCGGCAGTCGTTTCCGCGCTCAGGCGGTTTTGCGGTCGCTCGGCGCGGTGAACATCATGATGGCCTCGTCACTCTTCTCCAGCATCCCGGGCAGGTGTGGGGCCAGCTCTTCGGCGCGCAGACCCGTGGTCACCCAGGCTGTTCGCTCGATAGCCCACAACATCTCGTCCAGCGAGTAGCCGGCCAGCTGGCCCCGCGCGATGGCGAGTGCGATATGCACGATGGCCACGTCGTGATCATACTCCTTCGCCAGATGGGGCTGGTGGTGATACCTGGCTACAGTCTGCAGCCCCTCGGGCAGGCCCCAGGCCTTGAACAGTTCGGCGCCCACATCCGTATGGCTGAAGCCGAGAATCTCCTGCTCGGTCTGGGCCAGGATCCACTCGTCACCGCCGGTGATATAGAGAATGTCCCTGGCCTTCTCCGGGAGTGTGAGATAGATCACCAGCCGGCCGAGGTCGTGCAGCATGCCCGCCACGAAGAGCCGATCGGTATGCAGGGTGTCGCACAGCTCTGAGATGGCCTGGGCCAACACGCCGGTGATGACGGCATGGCGCCAGAAGTCGACCATATCCACCAGATCGGGCGGGATGCCGGTGAAGGTGCGCATGGCGGTGGTGGCCATGACCAGGTTGCGTATCTCCCTGGCGCCGGCGATGGTCACCGCGCGCTGGATGGTGTCGACCTTGGAAGGCAGGCCATAGAAGGAGCTGTTGACCAGCCGTAACAGCCTGGCCGAAATATCGGCATCGTGGGCGATGAGTTCGGCGAGGCTGGCGGAGGTGTAGTCGCCTTGGGTCAGCAAATGGTTGATCTTGATGCTGACTTCAGGAAGGGAGACGAGTCTGTCGATATCAGAAACCAGGGATTCCGGGTTCGTGTCCACGTTGTTGCTCCCTGAAAAGTCGTTGTTGCCAGTGACTCGGTCCTCGGGTGCAGTCCGTGACGATGGCTCGAGTTGGTCCGTGCCTAACCCCATCGTTCCCTGCGGTTGGATGTGCATACTCTGCAACAGGATGCGGCGCGTAGCATGGCATGGAAAATTATGGATTTATTTCACTAGGAGTTTAGGCAGGGAGACCCGACATGGCAAGCCGGCCAAGGGGTTGCTTGTCGCTGTTTTTTTTGTCAATTGATAAATACGGCAATGGGAACCGTCGGTATCCCTTTCGCTGTTCGGTAGCCGGCGCTGGGGACGCTGGTATTGCGGATTCGCATGTCGGGCCTGAGCCCTGTCGGCTATTTTGAATCCTCCACAAGTCACCCGGGCGGGAGAGTGCCATGTCACGCTTGATGAACAGGCTGGTTCCGGCCGTGCTGCTCGCTGTCGGGATTCTCGCCATGGCCATCGGCAGTCTGGTCGGCGGCGGTGTCAGCGCCGTGATCGGAATGCCGCTGTTTGTCATCGGTTTTGTCTGGTTGTTGTTTCCCAGCTGTCGCCGGCGCGGATCCGGCTAGCGGCAGGAGGCGGCGACCCTCGCTCGCTCACCGAGGCGCTGCAACTTAACCGCACCGACCGGGCAAGGCAAACGGGAGGCGTTGAGCACGCCCAATGCTCAGCTTGATTTCTCCCTGTCAGTGGCAAGCTTGGCAACGAGGTCATGAAAGGCCATCTCGGCATTTTCAAAGGCGACCGAGATCTCCTCGATGGTGGTATGGCCCTGCTTGGCGCCTTGCAGACCCTGCGCGATCCCGCTCATCAGCTCCGTGATGATAGTCAGTGCCTCCTCTCCGCCTGCGTTGTGGGCCTGGGTCACGGCATCGGTGATCTGATCATTGACAGAGGTGGGGAACGCCATTCCGTACTTCTCCTTATGTAATCGTGAAAAAAGAGAAAAGTCACACGGAAATATATCTCGTATTTGCGGCAGTCAGTTTACCCCGATAAGCATAAGGTTAAATCGGTCACAAACCTGTGGTTTGGCGTGAGAAGGATGGGTGCTTGGAACTTGAACCCGTGGATATATGCCGATGCAAAGACGAGCGATGCGGTCTGTTCCGGGAGGTGGGCGAGCAGAAGGGTCTGGCTGACGGACAGACCAGACCTCTGCGGGAGAGCCTGTCAGCTATTGACGAACGAAGGGACGGGTATAGTCGAGCGTCTGCGGTCTGAGCTGGGGTATGGATCCGTCGTAGCCTCCGCTTTCATCGGCCAGGTAGAGCGTATCGGTAACGATGCGGTAGATGACATAGTCATTGATGATGAAGGGAGCGCCGTTGTAGGTGTCGATGTGCGTGTCGATCTCTCTGGCCTGTGTTCCGTCTGTGGCGGTGATCAGTTCTCCGAGAACAAAAGTGCCGCTGGCGGTGGGATTGGGTGAGATGGGCAGAGGGACTGAGCAGCCGGAATCACCGTAGTTTTCGATATCGGAATAGAACTCGTTTCCGCTGAATGTGAGTGTGATGATGTCGTAGTGGGTGTCCGGATCCATCGGATCCGCCGGACTGCAGGATTTGCGCCACGAACCTTCCAGTTCGGTGGTTTGTCCGTTATTGGGTGTCTCGACAGAGGGGGAGGTGCTGGATGATGAGCCGCCGCAGCCCTGTAGAAAAAACACGAGGGCAGCGATGAACGCGGGTGTGAGTCCTTTCATAAACTTCTCCTTGCTAGTACAACAGGATCGATACCTGATCCGCGAGGCGGATTGGAGCATACCTCAAGCGTTAGATCAAGTGGACCGGTGACGCCTTCAGGCCAGGTTTGGCCAGCGCTTCAGGTTGGTGCGATGAAGAGGACGCTGGCCGCTGCCATGGGCATCCGGGCGGATTGAGATGGGCTCACTTGCCTCGAGCGCCTGCAGAGGAGGCGTGAACCGTGCAGCGGAGGGCGTCGCAGAGTGGACTCTCTCCCGCCTGTGCCCGGCTGTCCGGCTAAAGCTGATACGGATTGCCGGGCAGGATCCTGTTGAAGGTTCTCTTGTGGTTTCGCTGCTTCATCAGGTTCCTGGGGATTTTATAGGCCTTCCAGACCTCTCCCTCGCGCGCTATCAGCCGACACTCCCCGCCCCAGCCCTCGCGATAGGTGCAAAGCTGGCCGTTGGCGTCGACGGACCAGTTTCCCCGCTCGGGCTGGTTGTCCATCAGTTGTCGAAAGGTGCCGTCGGTGGCGAAGAAAGTGATGATCGAAATACCCTTGGCAGGGTGTATCGCCTCCACCGTGTTTCCGCTGACGAGTTCCGATACCTCATCACCCGAGAGATCCGCTCCCGCAGCCGGGCAGGGCAGGGACTGAAAAAGCAGCAGCGAGAAAACGATTGCGGGAGCAATCCAATGCGATTTGTAACGGACATCCATGGCAACCTCCCTGGTTCAATCCAGCAATGAAATCATCTCGTTCACGCTATTCGAATGGATGGTGACGGCTTATTGAACGATGGCCTAGTGAGGGAAGGGGCTCCAATCCGATAGCCGCTTCCATTCGTATGGACCCGCGTGTGAGCTGTGACGCATCCCTTCACAACCTAGCAGAAAAGCAATCCCTCTACATCATATCCCCCCGCTGTCAGGCAAACGGGGGGTGAGGGCGGTCTTGTGGGATTCGGGTCGCGCCTAAGTCTGTTGGCTGCAGAGAAGGCGCATGCCCCTCTACGACCCAGGCAATCCAAGCAGTGTCTGTGAGGTGAATTCCGCCAGGTCGCGAAACAGCGTCTCTGCCTCCTGTTCCTGTTGTTCCTGTTCGAGTCCCAGAAGCGTGTCAATCCGCTGATGCAGGTGTTCGACCGTTACCCGATCGGCGCTATCGCCGAGGTGCTCAAACAGCAGTTCGTGGGCCCTTTTTCGTTGCATGACCTCGATGCCGTCGAGGATCTGCCGATGCGAGGTACCCTCCCAGATGGCCAGGATCATGGCCTCGCGAAACCAGCGTTCGACCGGAAACTCGGTGAGGATGCCGAGCGCGCCGTGGGCCTGCATCGACCATTGGCTGACCTCCAGGGCGAATTCGGCGGTCTGGTATTTCGCAAGATGGGCCAGCAGGCGGAACAGGTGATAGCGCGGCGAATAGGGGGGACGCTCCTGCCACACTTCCCGCAGCAGCCGTACCGCTTCCCAGGCCAGAGAGAGATTGGCATGCAACGCCTCCATCCGCTGCTCGTACTGGCTTCGGAACAGGGGCTGTTGCATCAGCGATCGGCCGAAGACCTGGCGACGGCTGGCGAAGTGAGCCGCTTCATACAGCGCCCGCTGCGCCAGGGCGACGCAGGCCACGCTGTTGGCGACGCGGGAGAGATTCAGACTCTCGAGGATCAGATAGATGCCCTGCTCCTCAGCTCCGAGCAGATAGCCCTCGGCACCGCGCAACTCGACCTCGCCGGTCGGCACCGAGCGGGTGGCGATCTTGTTCTTCAGCCGTCGCACCTGATAGTTGAGGCCGCCGTCGAGACGGCGGCGCGGGACCAGGAACAGCGCCAGCCCGCGAACGCCGTCGGGCGAGCCCTGGGGGCGGGCGGCGGCGATGGCCAGTTCGGCGCCGACGTTGCTGGCGAAATATTTGTCGCCGTCGAGCAGCCAGTGATCGCCCTCCTGTCTGGCGCGGGTCTCGACCGTCCGGCCCAGGTCGGAGCCGCCGCCGATCTCCGTCATCCAGGTGGCGCCCTGCCACACCGAGTTGTCCTGTGCGCAGAGCCGCGGGAGATAGGCTTCGCGCAGTGTTCCGTCGCCGTACTTGGCGAGGCAGAAAGCGGTCGCCATGGAGACGGTGTAGGGGCAGTAGAGACCGGGGTCATAGAACGAGGCGACATAGCCCATACGGTAGAAGGGCAGGAGGTCGTTGTCGGCGAACACGCGCCAGATGATCCCTTCGCGGTAGCCGCGCCTCAGCAGCACCCCATAGTCCGGTTCAAACTGAATGAGGTCGATCCGTTCGCCGCTACGGTTGAACATCTTGAGCCAGGGCGTGCCGGCCCGGTCGATGGATGCGGAGATGGGACTGCCGGTGCGTTCCCACCACTGTTCGTACTCTTCAAGCCGGGCCTCGTCGCCAACGGTTTCAAACTGTTCCCGCAGCATGGCGGTGGGCGATCCCAGCAGTTCTCGGTTCATCGACAGGCTCCGTTGTCGCTCGCAGGCGGCAGTGATCAGATCGGGATCCGGCAGGTCAGGGCCGCCCGGTCCTTGGAATGGGCGGACGATGTGGCGTGGCATTCGAGATGCCGGCCATGTGGCAAGCAGCCGGTGCCCCGAGTTTTGAAGTATAGACGAGGAGCGTGGTTCTGACGCTTGTCACCTGTTGAGAGCCGCCGACGGGCGACATCGTGTCGGCAGTGACTGAATGCAGGTTCGTAAGCTTCATGACGCTTCGAACGCGCCAGCCGCTGCAGCGCCCTTGATGCTTGCCTCCCGATAATGTTCCAGCGGCGGAAGCGGTTATACTCTGAACGGTATCTTCCGGCCATCCACCCTTAGCAAGATCGACCTCTACCTATGGAATATCGCACACTCGGCAACAGTGAATTGAAGGTCTCTGCCGTCTGTCTCGGCACCATGACCTATGGACAGCAGAACAACGAAAGCGAGGGACACAGTCAGTTGGACTATGCCCTTGAGCGCGGCATCAACTTCATCGACACCGCCGAGATGTACCCGGTGCCGCCTCGGGCGGAGACCGTCACCCGCACGGAGAGCATTGTCGGCAGCTGGCTCAGAAAGCAGCCGCGCGACCGCGTCGTGCTGGCGACCAAGGTCGCCGGTCCCCGCCGTCGCATGGAGTGGATACGCGGCGGCCCCGCCGCCCTCGACGAAACCAATATCCGCAGCGCTATCGAAGGCTCGCTCGAGCGGCTGCAGACCGACTACATCGACCTCTACCAGCTGCACTGGCCGGAGCGCAACGTGCCGATGTTCGGCGGCGACCGCTTCGACCCCGCGGAGGAGACCGATGCGGTGCCGATCAACAGGCAGCTTGAGGTCCTGGCCAGACTGGTGGAGGAGGGCAAGGTGCGCGCCGTAGGTCTCTCCAACGAGACCCCCTGGGGCGTGTTGCGCTTCCTGCGTCTGTCCGAGGAGCACGCGCTGCCGCGGGTGGTCTCGATCCAGAACGCCTACAACCTGCTCAACCGGACCTACGAGTACGGCCTGTCGGAGATCACCTTTCGCGAGGGGATCGACCTGCTGGCCTACTCCCCGTTGGCCTTCGGATACCTGAGCGGCAAGTACCTGCCGAATGGCGACGGCCAGGGACGCGCCACCCTGTTCAAGGGTTTCGCGCAGCGCTATCAGAAACCCAGTGTCGAAGCGGCGGTGAGCGCCTATGTGGAACTGGCGCACAGACACGGCATCAGTCCGGCGCGGCTGGCGCTCGCCTTCGTCTACCGCCAGTGGTTCGTCACCAGCACCATCATCGGCGCCACCAGCATGGAGCAGCTGGCAGAGGATATCGATGCCTGGGAGGAGCCGCTGTCGCAGACGATCCTGGATGAGATCGCGGCGCTGCACCGGCGGTATACCAACCCGGCTCCTTGAACATACCCACATGAGCCGATGCGGGTTTGTGGCTGACCGCAACCAACGCACTGTCCGAAACAGGCGTGTTCACAGGGCGTGTTGCTGACGGTCTCGGTGGTAGTATTCCGTAGTCTTGATTGAGTGGCTATACAGCCGGTTGAGAATGCGGCCGCATACGACGGTCAACAGCGAAAGAATGAGAAGCGAGCGCTTTCGCGTACCATCTGCCTTTATCCGTTGTTCATCTCTATATCGGAGCCAGGTTCTGAGCAAGGGTTAAGGAGCTGCGGATCAATGCATCAATCGCTGCGCCCGTCGTGCAGAATGAATTAAGGGTTCCTTAAGCGGGTTGCACCTCTGTTACATGACTTGTTTCGATGCCCGTTTTCCGTTTTCCGTTTTCCGTTTTCCGTTTTCCGTTTTCCGTTTTCCGTTTTCCGTTTTCCGCTTTTCGTTTTCCGCTTTTCGTCATGCCTCATCGCCGCGTCATGACCGTGAGAGTCCCAGACTACGACAGGGTGCCCTATGCGACATAGGATCAGAGGACAATGGCACTGACTTAAGTGAAATGGTGCCGGTTATTTCAAAGAGTTGCGCTGCGGCGAAACGCCCCCGACAGCTTGATTACGCGTAGGGTGCGGCTTGCCGCACCGAAACATAGCTTCAGAAAGCGGCATTCGGGTCAGAGAATAATCACCCTGTCTTCTCTCTGCTTTGCTACCCGATTTAGCGCTGCCTCTTGATTGTTCAAGAGGGCATGGTCGCGATCAGGGCTCTAAATACAACCGCCTGTGTCTGGACCCTGAGAGCAATGCCGTCTATTCTTTTTGAATTTCTGTAGAAACAGTAATCCTGCGACATTCGATAAATAACGAATGACCAGATGGGTCAAGCCGAGAGATCAGGCCGGACCCGGTTACGCCGTATTTTTATACCAACACAGCTATTGTTTGGAGGCTTTAATGCGCGTAGGTGTCGTAATCGATTCGGCCTGTGATCTGCCCGCCGAGTACCTCAAGGAACAAAACATCGAAGTATTGCCCATCAATCTCCAACTCGGTAATGAACGGTCGTTGGATGTGCGTAATCCGAAAGCGACTATCGAATTCTACTCGCGTTACGCCAGCAAACGGCAGCATGCGGAGACCTCTCCCCCTACCGCCGATCAAATCCTCACGGTGTTATCGGAGTCTGCGGCCAACCACTTTGACCGGCTGTTGATCGTCACGATAAGCAGTACACGCAGCAAGATTTTCGAGCATGTGACCAATGCCCAGTTGCCACTACTCAACAAAATACGGCAGCAACGCAAACAGGAACAGATAAAAGGTTCGTTCTTTCTGCGTGTCCATGACAGCAAGACGCTGTTTACCGGTCAGGCGGTGCTGGTTCACGAGATGGTGAGGCTGCTGCGTGATGAATCCCTGGATTTTGACGCGCTGTGCCAGCAGGCTGACATATTGAGTGACCGAATCCACGCCTATCTGATTCCGCGTGATCTCTACTATGTCCGCAAGCGCGCCAGTCAGAAAGGTGAGAACAGCGTCAGCTGGATGCGCTACAAGGCAGGCACGCTGCTGGACATAAAACCGATCATCTGCGCGCATCAGGGCAATACCGAGACGGTAATGACCGCGCGGGGATTCGATAACGCCATCGAAAAGCTCCTGGAGATTGCCACTTCCGCCATCGACAAAGGGCTGAAGATCAAGGCAATTGCCCTGAGCTATGCGGGTGACCCAGAGGAGATATCCAGCCACCCGCTGATCCGCGGGTTTTCCGACTATGCACGCGGCAAAGGCATCGAGGTGTTGAATTCGGTAATGAGCACGACCGCAGGCGTGCATGTGGGACCCGGTGCCTTTTCACTGGCCTATGCGGTCTGAGGTGGTGCGGCCTCGACCTGATCTGGCAGGCGCCGCTTTTTGCCATGCCGGTCAGATCAAATCTGAACGGTCACATTGCAAATCGGATCCGCCCGCATTTATATGCAAAACACTTGCTTGAGCTTTCGTTGAATTGGGATTGGAATTCCTGCACTGAATCCATTCGAGAGCTTGAAGGAACATGGATTCTGCGTGGATTGGCGCTTACTCAAGGCAAGGGTGTCAGTTTTGTGCGTTGTTGACCCGTGATTCGGTGCGGCAAACCGCACCCTACACAGGATCAAGCCCTAGGGTGCGGCTTGCCGCACCGAAATCCTTTGGTTATGCCTGCGCAAGTCCCCTTTCCTGCAGTACCTCCTGGAGCACGGGAAGGGCGTCAAACGCGGCCGGGTAGCCCGCGTAGATGGCGACCTGCAACAAGGCTTCCGTAATCTCCTCCACCGTGGCGCCGCTGCTCAGCGCGATTCCGAGGACGATCCTGAGCGCGCCGTGACGCCCGAGCGCGGCCAGGATGCCGATACTGCAGAGCGAGCGGGTCTTCGGGTCGATGGCCTCCCGTGACCAGGTCCGGCCAAACACGACGGAGATGGCTTCGTGCTCGAAAGCGGGGCTCAGCGCCTTGAAGCGACCGACAACCTTGTCGGCCTGTTCCTCTCCGATAAGCTTTTTGAGCGTTTCTATCCCCTTGGCATGGTCGTTCATTGTGAGACTCCTCCGGTGATATGGATTGGCTTGGGCTCTACGACATGGGTCAGAGCCGTGTGCTGCATAGGATTATGCAAAGAGGCCTCTGTGTTAAGTCGGATAGAACCGGGGTTGATGGGGGCAGGGCCCCACCCTACCGGTGAGCCGGATTGTAGGGTGGGGTCTGCCGTGTCAGAAGGGACTAGAAGCTGGCAAAAAAGCCCCGCGCTGCTGCGGTGCAGAACGGTGGCACCAGACTGCCATGGTAAGCCTGGGCAACGGCCATGGCGCCGCCGTCGGTGGCGCCAGCGTTGACCGCGTCGGTGGCAACCTGGGTTTTGAGACCGGCGAAAGCGGCTTCAAGCGCCACAAAAGGGTCGCCCGAGCCCAGCCCCGTCTCCAGGTCGAGCACCGTCAACAACCCGGCGGGTAGGCTGAAAGGCTGCCAGAAGGCCTGCATGGCCTGCGCGTTCATGAAATAGACGGTCGGGTCCTCGCTGCCGCCGCACAACAGGGTCGGCGATGCCGGAGAAAAGGTGTCGTCGTAGCGCATATCGTTGATGCGCAAGGCATCCCGCAGTCCATAGGAGGAAGCGGCGGCTACCGGGGCGCCGCTGGTTGGCGTCGGCACGAAACCATCCGGATTGGCGGCCGCATCCATGGCGTAGGCGACGCGTACGCTGTTGTTGACCAGATAGGGATCGCCGAAACCGGCTGCGAACAGGGGATTCGACGGTACCGCCAGCAGACCGTCCAGCGTGGCATTGCCCGTCACCGGCGTCGTGTTGCTGAACAGGGCCAGCTGGGGGAGCAGCCCGCTGCCGACCAGTGTCGAGTAGGACGATCCGGGGAGCAGGGTGTCGATCCCCGACGCATAACTGGCCGAGTAGAAATCGGTGAGCTCCGTATAGATGTTGCCGTAGGCGTTCTGATAACTGTTCACCATCAGCGGTATGAAGAGTGTCGAGCCGAGGTTGACGCTGCCCGTGATGACCGCGTCACCCATGGCTTCCAGGGCATAGGGGCCGGACATCCCGACGACGGCCGTGGGGGTCTGGCCGAGATCCTGCAAGGCGCGCTGAGTCGCCATCGCCACATAGCCGCCTTGCGAGTAGCCGGTGATGAAGAGCCTTCCGTCATCCGTGGTGCCCGACGCCGGGATGTTGCCCAGCGCCGAGCGCGCCGCCGACAAGGCATCGATCATGTCGGTCGACTGCTGCTCGGCGTTGAGGTACGGGTGATAGGGCAGCGGAGAGGTGTCATAGCCTGCGTAATTTGGCGCCACGACGATATAGCCTTGCGCGGCGAACATGGTGGCGATGAGAAGGCTTTCGCCGTTCGCGGGATTGTTGGGATCGAGTATCTGGGCGATGTTGTAGGCCTTTTCGGCTGTTGTGCCGTGGGCGTAGAGCACGATGGGGCGGGCGCCGCCGCAAGGCGCCGCTGCGCCATTGGGAACCATCAGGGCGCCCGTGGCGGTGGTCTCCTCCCCTTGGGCGCCGACCGTTGCATAGTCGATATAGTGAACGTCGAAGCCGCATTGCGGGGTGCCGGCGAGCGCCAGCAGGCTCTGACCGCTTGCGGTGCTGCTGAGCGCGGTCTCCAACGCGCTGGCCGTGATCGAGGCGAAACGCAGCGGCGGGTTCTGGACAAGGCTGCCCTGCGTAGGAATATTGTTGTTGGTTGATTGCGAAGATCCGTTGTTACATCCGCTGATCGCAACCAAGGCGACCGCACAGAATATCCATATACCAAACACTCTTAACTGCTGCATATAGATCCCCTTCGGTAGGTTTGTTGCATGCCAGACACGTCAGGCGCTAGGGAGGTTTTTGGCTGGCGCAATAAACTCGATATTGGCAAACATTAGCGAAAACGATCCTCATATATACCATGGTGGAGTGATATTCCCAAAAAAAGAGCCGCGGCAACGCACTGATACCGGGCACGGCTGGTTCTGCGAATTGTCGATGAGCCCAGATCAGGGGCTGGCGGGGTATGGGCTTGGCGCTATGTTGGAGAAGCGTGCCATGTGCGGCTGTTCAAACAGTGACCGGCCTCTCCGAATCCGTGCGCTTCGCTTGTCTGCGCTCATGAACCGCCAGTCAGCCGGCCGGACTACGGCAGTTGCGGAGGATGTCATTGAAGTGTGCGGCAAGCCCGAAGGAGAGTGCATATGGCCCGGTGTCATCCCGATCCGCAGCTGCATGGGGTTGAACGGTGACTGTACGCCGACCCTGTCTGGTTGGTATTCTGAATCGGCTTTTCCTCGCTAGTGCGGGCAGTGATTCGATGGCTTCGTCAATCGATGTCAGACGCCGGAGCGGGAGAACTCTCAGCATTTTGTCAGGATGGTCAGATGTCGGCGGCGCGAACGAGCCAAACCCACCCGCTGCAGATCGCAGAAGTACGCGCGAGCCCGTCGCACGGCCGTATTGGGGTCACCTTCTGTCCCGGAAAGCATGACCGCTTTGCCTATACTGGGGCCTGGGAGCGCGACCTCGGGATCGATCTGGAAGCCATCGTCGCCTGGGGCGCGAGACTGGTGCTGACACTGGTTGAGCCGGCCGAGCTCAAGGCGCTCGAGGTGCCGCATCTCGGGCGGGAAATTCAAAACCTCGGCATGCAGTGGCGCCATCTGCCCATTGCCGACTACTCCATACCCTCCGAGGCTTTCGAGCGGCAGTGGCTGATGCATGGCCGCGAGATCCGCGAGTTGTTGCGCAGCGGGGACGATGTGCTCGTGCACTGCAAAGGTGGCCTGGGCCGAGCGGGCATGATCGCCGCTCGGCTGCTGGCGGAGTTGGGCATGGACCCCGAAGAGGCGATCCGAGCCGTCCGCCGCGTGCGCAAAGGCGCTATCGAAACCCCTTCGCAACTGGCTCTGGTGCGTCGGACTCAACCCATTCCCTGAACCCGCTGGAAAGCAGAGAGTCGCAGTGAACGCCGAAGTACCTCTGATCGATATCACCACGATGCAGCGGATTGGCGGGCAATTGGGCAGTAATCCCGCAGGCATCTATCGGGACGCTAGCGGTCGACGCTACTACGTGAAGACGCTGGAGACTCCCGCGCATGCCCGCAATGAGCGAATCGCCGCCAGGCTCTACCAATTGGCCGGCGCGCCGACCTTGACCTATGTACCAACCCAAGCGCCCGACCAGATCGCAACCGAGTGGGTCGACCTCGACAAGAGGTGTGTCGCCCATCTCAGCGAAAGCGAACGCAAGCAGGCCCAGCGCTGGTTCGGCGTGCACGCCTGGACCGCCAACTGGGATGCCGCCGGTTTGACCGGCGACAACCAGGGCGTGGTCAACGGTAAAGTGCTGACGCTCGATGTGGGCGGAGCCCTGGAATTCAGGGCTCAGGGCGATCCCAAGGGCAAGGCCTTCGGGATCCGTGTGGACGAACTTGATCTGCTTGGAAGCGACAATGGTAATCCGCATGCGGCTACGCTCTTTGCCGACATGAGTGCTGAGGTGATCCGCCAGGCCATCATGGTGGTGGTGAAAATACCCGATGACCAGATCCGCCAGGTCATTGTCGACAATGGCGGCAGCCACAAGCTGGCCGATAAGATGATTGCGCGTAAAGCCGATATGGCTGGAAGAAATATGGAGTCAGTGAGCGGTATTCAGTTGTATTAGAGGCGATCCATATACTGGATATGCTTGAAGATGTGGTCAGTGGCAATGCGCTTTGAGTTCGCTTGACGGTGACTATGGCGCGAACTCCATGGCGATCTTCTCGGCAATAAGGCTTATCTGATGGTCGGTATCAGCGCCAAAGATGCCTTGAGAGCCTTTGGAAGTGGTGCCGCAAATCATCTCGGCTATACGTTTGTCCGTGCTGTCCTGGAAAAGCTCCACCTTGGTTTTGAAACTTGCTGTGCCGGCGAACGCGCCTCCCACTATGCGAGCGCCGCTGCTGACGAAGTGGACATAGTTGATAGTCACGATCATCAGCAGATCACCCTCAACGATTGATCTTTCCTGGATCAATGTGGTTTCCTTGTAGCGGCTCCTGCTTCTCAGTTCCTCGAGTAGTTTTTGTTCGAGTTTGTGACGGATCTCCTCGGCTTCAGCCACGTTTCTCGGGGTGAAACTGGCATTAACCAACAGTTTCAGGTCGCTCCTCTCGGAGATGCTCGCAGGCGGTTTGACAAATGTATTGAGATAAGCCGTGCCGGTACAGCCGGTTAGAAATAGAGACAGAAGTGACAATATGAGAAGTGGTGTAAGAGGCGGGGTGTGTTTGCTCATGGTATTGGCTCCTGGTTTGAAAGTATCCGCTCAGAGAGCAACCTATTTCTGTCCTGGCAGCAGAATAGGGGGTGGAGTAAATTACGCTATCCCCTTCAGGATATGCGTGGATTTCTGAAATCCCTGGTGCTGAATCATGGGAATAAGATGTCAGCACTGGTTTTGCTCCAATACCGATTAGGTGGCTGGACAGACCTTCCGGTCTAGATCCGATGCTTTCGCTGCCGCATCAGGCGAAGGGAAAGCTTCACGGAAAGTGAAGGCCTCAGGACTTGCGCCTTTGTTGCGCAGCATGGCGAGGCGCTCGGCAGCTTCGGTTACTGTGGGGCGGTGACCGTTTGGCACCCACCAAAGCACCGCATAGGTCTCTGTCATCTTTTCAAACCATTCCCGACGTCGGCGCATGATTTCAACATGTGCGGACCGAAAAGCATAGTTGCTCAACGATTCTACGTCTTTCCAGACAGACATATTGACGAGCACACTGTCGCCAAACGGGCGGATCGTTGTTGCATCCCCATCTTCATCCTTCAGGCGCCAGATAAAGCCGGGCGACTGCTCGGCGAGAGTATTTATGCGATCAAGATTGGCCACAAAATCCGCCATTGAAGGCGATTCAAGAGACTCCTTCATCGTGGCGATATTGAGTTGTGCTAATTGATAGTGAGACATGCTAGATCCTCTATTTGAGGCACTTTGTGCCGCATTCAGCGGCTTTTCGCTGGAATGGGCTGTGGACGCGTCCGTCATGGGCCAGCACCGATGGGGGTGTAACTACACTGTAGGAGAACCGCAACCGTTGATCGATGAGGTAGATAGAGTCCCGCAAGGAGACCGATTCCGTTTCAATTCATACATTCCACCTTAACTACTGGGCGGTGGCAAGGGTGAATCGGTGATGGAATGTCTGGAGGTAGCTAGAGTGCAAATCAACCAGTGTTTCGGGTCACAGTGTTTCGGGTCAGGGTCAATATACCTGATCCGTTAGCGGAATAGGGGTCCGGAATAGGGGTCAGAGTAAATTCACTCTGACCCTCGCTTGAATGCTTGACTCTCTTGCTAACCACTCTGAAGACTCAGGCTACCAGCTTGGCGAACTCCATGAATATCGTCTGCGGATCTTTGTTCTTATATTTCCAGGGATAGGCGTGTCAATAGGCGCCAAGTTCAGCGAAAGGCAGTTTGGTTCTCTTCTTATCGCCACGTAGCGAATACACCATCGCCATGTTGTTGAGAGCGGCAAATCGCATGTAACCGCTGCTGGCATCGTCATCGTTGGTGGCGCGCGGCATTGCATAAACGATCGGCTTCAGCGTCAAGCGGGCTGTTCAGGGTGTCCTCAACGGAACCCCGCACAAGCTCACCTAGGTGGTCTCGTATGCGTGCTTCATCAATATCGATGACTTTGCCCAAGGATGCGGTATCCTTCTTCATGGTGGTGGTCTCCTTTTGTCTGGTCATTGGTTGTCTA
>JBNLGI010000086.1:0-2208 GCA_050305975.1 Sedimenticolaceae bacterium
TTCCATGGGTCTCTCCTCAGGTGTTCCAGATGCGCGGGGCGCATGGGGGACGATTCAGAATGGCGGGTCGCAGCGCTTCCCAGAAGCGGGTGAAGAGCCGCCTGGCGGTCTCCGTGGAGTCCCCCAGGTAACGGGCGATCAGCAGGCCGTCCACCTGGGTGATGCCCAGTTGCCGACGCTGCGGTTCGGGGATCAGCTCGCGCAGCCGTTGGCACAGACGCGCATCATCGGTGGTGGCGTAGAGGCTGGCCACCACCGGCTGGTCGCGCAGACCCGCCGCCCCCCGCAGTCCCCGATCGCCGCCGATGGTCAGGCGTTCGTGCAGCAGGGGCTGGCCGTCGCGCAACAGGCTGAAGCTGAAGCGGGCGTTGCCGTGGTCGAAGCGCTCGCCGATCGCCGGGCGTCCGAGACAGTGGATCTCCCAGCCGATGAAGGCGGCGTCCCCGGTGAGTTGAACCCGGGTGCTGAGCTCCGCCTCGGCGCCGGGAAAGAGGATGTTCTCCTGCGGTAGCCACTCCAGGCTGCCGCCATTCACGCTCAACTCCTGCCGCTGCACGGCGGCCGGGCCGATGGAACGGTAGAACTTGGTGGCGCCGGGTGTCGTCACCAGGGCCGAGGCGGCGCTCTCCACATGGGCCCGAATGCGCAGCTGGTCGCCGCCAGCGACACCGCTGGGAGGATGCAGCAGGTAGACATGACACAGCTCTCCCTCCGGGTAGAAGGGCCGTTGCACCGTCAGCGGTCCCTGGTGTCTGCGCTCGGCCAGCACCGTGCGTCCCGGGCTTGTGCGAAAGCCCAGGCTCAGGCTGGCGTGCCAGCCGCTGTCTGTCCGTTCAGCCGCGTCGGCCATTTGCGGAGTTGAAACATTTCATAGTCACAGGCTTCCTGTTCAGACTGTCAGATACTGGCGGATCAGTTCGTCGTCGAGCTGCCCCATCTCGCCGGCGGCCACATGCCGCCCCCGGTCGAGAATGCAGAAGCGGTCGGCCACCTTGCGGGCGAAGGGGAGCTTCTGCTCCACCAGCAGCACGGTGAGGCCGATCTCCCGGTTGAGGCGCAGGATGATGTCGCCGATCTCCTGCACGATGTTGGGCTGAATGCCCTCGGTGGGTTCGTCCAGGATCAGCAGCTTGGGGTCGACCACCAGGGCACGGCCGATGGCGAGCTGTTGCTGCTGTCCGCCGGAGAGGTCGCCGCCCTTGCGCCCGAGCATCTGCTTGAGCACGGGAAAGAGTTCGAAGATGAAATCGGGGATCTGTCGGCTCTTGTCCTTGCGTACCGGCAGGCCGATGCGCAGGTTCTCCTCCACCGTCAGCATGGGGAAGATCTGCCGCCCCTGGGGCACGTAGCCGATGCCCAGGGGCGCGCGCCGCTCGGCGATCTGCCGGCCCAGGTCGTCGCCATCGAAGAGGATGTCCCCCGAGCGGATGGGGAGCAGCCCCATGACGCACTGGAGCAGGGTGGTCTTACCCACGCCGTTGCGTCCCATCAGGCAGGTGCACTGCCCATCGGGGACGGTCAGATCGAGATCCCAGAGGGTGTGGGATTCGCCGTAGTAGTGGTTGAGTCGCTTTACTCTCAGCATGCTATTCCCCCAGGTAGACTTCGACCACTTTGGGGTCGTTCTGGACCTGGTCCATGCTCCCTTCGGCCAGCACGCTGCCCTGGTGCAGCACCGTCACCTTGCGCGCGATGGAACGCACGAAGTCCATGTCGTGCTCCACCACCACAACGGTGTGCTCCCCCGCCAGCGAGGTGAGCAGCTCGGCGGTGCGGTCCATCTCCTGGTGGGTCATGCCCGCCACCGGTTCGTCCACCAGCAGCAGCTTGGGGTTCTGCATCAGCAGCATGCCGATCTCCAGCCACTGCTTCTGGCCATGGGAGAGCGAGCCCGCCAGCTGCTGCCGGTGCTCCTGCAGACCGATGGTCTCCAGTACCTGGTCGATGCGATCCCGTTGTTGCCCGTCGAGCCGTGCGATCAGCGTCGGCCAGACCCGCTTGTCGCCGGCCATGGAGAGCTCCAGGTTTTCGAACACGGTGTGGAACTCGAATACGGTCGGCTTCTGAAACTTGCGCCCGATGCCGGCCTGGGCGATTTCGGGTTCGCCCAGGCGCAGCAGGTCGATGTTCTGGCCGAAGAAGGCGCTGCCGGTGTCGGGCCGGGTCTTGCCGGTGATGATGTCCATCATGGTGGTCTTGCCGGCGCCG
>JBNLGI010000087.1:0-9300 GCA_050305975.1 Sedimenticolaceae bacterium
CCGGTGGATATTCACACCATCGGATTCTGCATCGGTCGGGATCATGCGTTGAATCAGCCGGACTATCTCTCCTACCAACCCGCGAACAATGTGGAGGCCCTGCGTCAGGGACTGCAGGATGTGCTGGCCGAGGCGCCGGCATTCACCGTGACCCGTTTCGAGTGATCTCCTGTCATGGGTAGGCATCTCAAGATCTTCACTGTCCTGTTGATTCTCGGAGCGGTTGTCATCGTCGCCTTGAAGCTGCTGCTGCCCTATTGGACCGAGTCGAAACAGCGCTCCACATCCGATGCCGCCGCCACCCGCGGCGTCCTGCGCATCGGCGTGGATAACTGGATCGGCTATTTCCCGCTCTGCTCGCCGGATATGCGGCGCAACCTGCGCAGTCGCGGTTATACGCTGCAGTGCGTCGAAGATGCGGCGGACTATGGCGAGCGGGTCAAAAAACTGGCCAGCGGCGATCTCGATTTCGCGGTCGCCACCGTCGACTCCTGGTTGCTCAACGGCATCCAACACGACTACCCGGGCGTTATCGTGGCCGTCATCGATGAGTCAAAAGGCGGGGATGCGATCGTTGCCAGAAAGGCGCATATCGGTGACCTCAATATGCTGTCCCCCGACCGGGGGGTGCGCATCGCCTTCACCCCGGCGTCGCCAAGCGAGCATCTCCTGAAATCGATCAATGCCCACTTCGATCTCGGTCTCTACGGTCGCGGGAACGACGCCTGGAAACTGGCCAGCGATGGCTCTGAGGCCGCCCTCAAGAGGCTGTTGTCGGGCGAGGTGGATGCGGCCGTATTGTGGGAGCCGGACGTCTCCAGGGCACTTACCAAGGCGGGTATGGTCAAGCTGGTCGGTACCGAGGATACCGACAAGCTGATCGTCGATATCCTGGTGGCCAGTCGGCGCCAGGTGGCGCGCGATCCGCAGGCTGTCGAGGCGGTGCTCGACGCCTGGTTCGCAACCCTCGAAGGCTACCTTTCGAACCGGGTGGGGTTGAGCGAGGCCGTGCGGGAGGCAACCGGTCTCGATGCAAGCCGCATAGACGCGATGCTGGATGGCGTGGCGTGGGCGGGGCTGGGCGAGAACGGCACCCTCTGGTTCGACGTCCTGCAGCGGCAGGCCATCGGCAGCGACGGCTTGATCGAGTCGATTGAGGCCGCCGCGCAGATCCTGGTGGAAAACGGTGATTTCAATGCTTCGCCGGTACCCGGTAGCGACCCCTATCGTCTCACCAGCAAGCAGTTTATCGAAACGCTCTATCTGCGCGCCTATCCCAATGGCGCCAGTGTCTCGCGGGAAAATTCACTGACCGGGCCGTTTGATCCGCTGACTGATTCGGCCTGGGCGCAAATGCGCCGGGTGGGGACCCTCAAGGTGGAACCGATCAGTTTCAGACGGGGAACCGGGCTGCTCGATCTGGAGGGCAAGCGGACCATCGATCTGATTGTCGAGCGGATACGCCGCTATCCCAGCTTCCGGATCCTGGTGGAGGGTCACACCGGCGTTGCCGGAGACCCGCAGCAGAATCTCAAGCTCTCGCTTTCCCGCGCGGAATCGGTGGTGCGCTATCTGGTGGTGACCTACGACATCGATCCGGATCGTCTGCGGGCGGTCGGCTATGGCGCCTCCAAACCGCTACCGAAAGCGCCCGGGGAGTCCGATCGGGCCTACTCCTATCGACTGCCTCGTGTGGAAGTCTCTCTCCTCAGCGGTGGTCGATGATGCAAGGCGATTACGAGGCCAAGCCTGGTAGCAATCGCGCGTTGCCCGATTTTTCCCGACGTTCCATCACCAGGCAGGTCGCCGCCGTCACCGCCCAGAAGCCTTATGTGCTCTATCCCCTGGCGGCAGGGATGCTCGGCGGCCTGTCGGCGCTGTTGCTGGGTACGCCCCTGCTGCCGGCGCTGATCGGTGGCGGGATCGGGCTGGCTGCCTGGATCCTGGACAACACCCTGCGGCGGGAACACCATGCCAACGACTATGTGCGGAAACTGCACCAGTTGCTCGAGCAGAGGACCCAGGCCTCCGTCGCCTCCCTGCAGGCGGAGTTGAAGGCGGAGGGTGAAGAGGAGGGGCTCGGCCAGTTACAGCGACTGAAACAGAAATACGAGGCCTTCGAGAGTCTGCTGCGGCGCAAACTGAATCCGTCCGAACTGACTTTCGGTCGCTATCTGGGGATGGCCGAACAGCTCTACCTGGGCAGCCTCGACAATCTGAACACCGTCAGCTCGATTCGACACGGTCTGAACGCGATCGATCTTTCGCATATCCAGCGGCGGGTCGACCATATCGTGCGCGACGGCAAGGTCGATGCGGATGAAGAGCAGGAGATGGAGGCGCTCTCCCGGCGCCGGGCGCTGATGCTGCAGCAGCGTCAGCAGATCACCCAATTGCTGGCGCAGAATGAGACGGCGATGACCAAGCTGGATGAGGTGATGGCGTCGATCGCCGCGTTGAATCTGGGTGACCGCCGGGCTTCGATGGATATCGAGCAGGCAATGCTGGAGCTGGAGGAGCTGGCTCGTCGCAGCGCCGACTATGAGGTCAAATCCTAGTCGGCTGCGAACAGGCTGCCGGCTGTGAGTGGCGACCTTGTCGTGAGCTGTGACGCTGGCTGTCTCGGATCGTCAGGCGCGGCATATGCGATCGACAGGCGTTGTGGCGTGATACAATCTGCGCGTTTGCGCTGAGGAGGAATGCAATCCATGAGCGAGCAGGAAAGTAAACTGGTTTTCGCGGATAAGGAGAAACTGAAGGCGGAGCTCGATCTCACGGATCCCTTCGCCGTCAAGCCGGCGGCGCCAGAGGGGGTGGACGCCAAGCTCGAGGCCCAGGCTGAGGATGTGGTGGCGCGCATCATCGCCACCGATCTCAAGGACAGCGCGGGTCAGGAGCAGGTCAAGGCGGCGGTGGAGACCATCGGCATGAATCTGCAAAAGGAGGCGGCGCGGCGCAGCGCCATGCTGAAGCAGCCCCTCTCCAAGATGATGAAGGACAGCGAAGAGGGCAGTACCGTCGCCAGCTCCCTCATCGACCTGAAGATGCAGGTGGAGGATCTCGATCCGGCCCAGATCAATCTGGAAGCGGGTTGGGCGACGCGCATGCTCGGCTACATTCCCGGTGTCGGCACGCCGGTCAAGCGCTACTTCTCCCGCTTCGAGAGCGCCTCCACCACCATCGACGCCATCATCAACTCCCTGGAAGGGGGGCGTGAGCAGCTCAAGCGCGACAACGTGACCCTCGGCGCCGATCAGCAGGCGATGCGGGATCTGACCCACAAACTGGAGCGCACGATTGAGCTGGCCCAGCTGATCGACGCTCAACTGCAGAGCCGACTCGACAGCGAGATTCTGCAGGACGACCCGCGCCACCGCTTCATCGCCGAAGAGGTGCTGTTTCCCCTGCGCCAACGCATCCAGGATCTGCAACAGCAACTGCTGGTGAATCAGCAGGGTTATCTCACCACCGAGATGATCGTGCGCAACAACAAGGAGCTGATAAGGGGCGTCAACCGGGCGCTCAATACCACCGTCAGTGCACTGCAGGTCGGTGCCACACTGGCCATGGCGCTGGCCAACCAGCGCATCGTGCTGGAGAAGGTGGAAGCGATCAATACCACCACCGAGAGTCTTATCGCCTCCACGGCCGAGCGACTGAAAACCCAGGGGGCGCAGATTCAGAAACAGGCCTCCAGCTCCCAGATCAAAGTCGAGGTGCTGAAGCAGGCTTTCGCCGATATCAAGGCGGCCCTGGACGACATCAGCACCTACCGCCAGAAGGCGCTGCCCGAGATGGCGGCCAATATCCTGGAAATGGATAAACTTTCGAAGGAGTCTGAGGAACAGATCCGTAAAATCGAAAACGCGGAAGAGACCATGGGCGACTTCCCATTGGAGATCATTGATTAGGAGAGCGTGATGAATAAGAGATGGATTTACCCGCTGCTGTGCATGCTGTTGCTGCTGCCCCTGTCCCTCAGCGCCAAGGAGAGTTTTCGCGTCGCCTGGTCGCACTACACCGGCTGGGAGCCCTGGGGCTACGCCCAGGAGGCCGGTATTCTGCAGAAGTGGGCGGACAAGTACGACATCGACATCGAGCTGACCCTTGTCAACGACTATATCGAATCGATCAACCTCTATACCGCAGGCAAGTTCGACGCCTGCGCCATGACCAACATGGACGCCCTGACCATTCCGGCCGTGGGCGGTGTCGACAGCGAGGCGGTGATCGTCGGCGATTTCTCCAACGGCAACGACGGTATCGTGATGAAGCACGGCAGCAACGTCGCTGATCTCAAGGGTCGTACCGTCAATCTGGTCGAACTCTCAGTCTCCCACTACCTGCTGGCGCGTGCCCTCGACATGAACGGTCTCTCGGAGCGGGACGTTAACCTGATCAATACCAGCGACGCTGACATCGCCGCCCTCTTCGTCTCTGACGAGAACGGCGCCGCCGTGACCTGGAATCCGCCGTTGATGCAGGCGCGAAACGCCGAGGGCGCCAAGCTGGTGTTCGATTCCTCGAAGATTCCCGGTGAGATCATCGATATGATGGTGGTGCGCACGAATGCACCCGACAGTCTCAAGCTGGCTTTGAGCGGCGCCTGGTTTGAAACCCTGGCGGTGATGACCGGCAAGAACGCGGAGGCAGAGAAGGCGATCGAATATATGGCCAATGCCTCCGGCGCCACCGTGGCCGAGTTCAAGGCGCAACTAGCCACCACCGCCATGTTCTACACGCCGGCCGATGCGGTGGCTTTTGTCGCTTCCGGCAAACCGATGCAGACCATGGCGCAGGTGCGTCAGTTCTCCTTCGACAAAGGATTGTATGGAGAGATGGCCGACTCGCCCGACTTTGTCGGCATCGAGTTCGACGACGGTCAGCTGCTCGGCGACAGCGGAAATATCAAACTGCGCTTCACCGCCAAATGGATGCGGGCCCAGTCGCAGTGATTTCGATTTCGTTCGGAGTTGCGCCGTGAGCCGCCTCTTCGGTATCCATGCGCGGCCGAACGGCTGGGTGAAGTGGCTGCTGGCGGCGCTGCCGTTCGCCCTGTTGCTGGGTATCTATCTGACCGCATCGGAGATCCGCCACCGGGACAATCCGAGCGACAAGCTGCTGCCGAGTATCAGCCAGATGAGCAAGGCGGTGCAGCGCATGGCCTTCAGCGAGGACAAGAGAAGCGGCAAGCGCCTGATGGTGGCGGATACGCTGGCCAGCTTGCAACGGCTGCTCATCGGACTCTCGCTGGCGGCCGTGACCGGATTGTTTCTAGGGCTCAACATGGGACTCTTCCCGGGTATGGACCGCGGCTTCAATCCCTTCATCACCTTTTTTTCCATGATTCCGCCCCTGGCGATTCTGCCGATACTCTTCATCAGTTTCGGTGTCGACGAGCTGGCCAAGGTGATGCTGATCTTTATCGGCACCTTTCCGCTGATCAGTCGGGATATCCGCCTGGCGGTGCGGCAGATACCGCGTGAACAGATCACCAAGGCGCTGACCTTGGGCGCTTCTCAGCTGGAGATCGCCTACCGTATCCTGTTGCCGCAGGTGATGCCCAGGCTGTTGATCGCGGTGCGGCTCTCGCTGGGTGCCGCCTGGCTCTTTCTGATCGCATCCGAGGCCATCGCCGCGGACGAGGGACTCGGCTACCGGGTCTTTCTGGTGCGTCGCTATCTGGCCATGGATGTGATCCTGCCCTACGTGCTCTGGATTACCTTCCTCGGCTTCCTGCTCGACTGGCTGCTGCGTCAGGCCGAACGGCGCTTCTTTCCCTGGCACGGCGGGGAGACGGCCTGATGAACAGCGTCCATCGCTATCTTCAGATCGACGATCTCTACAAGCGCTATGGCGACAAGGTGGTGCTCGACAACATCGATCTGTCGGTGGACAAGGGCGAGCTCTGCACCCTGGTCGGTCCGAGCGGCTGCGGCAAATCGACCCTGCTGCGTATCCTGGTGGGCGAGGAGCGGCAGAGCGAGGGCAGTGTGCTGCTCGACGGCGAGGCCATCGGCACGCCCGATGAGAAGCGGGGGATCGTGTTTCAGCGCTACTCCCTGTTTCCGCATCTGAGCGTACTCGACAACGTCACTCTGGGTCTGCGGCTCGGAGGGCGGCCCGGTTCCGACAGGCTGAGCGGAAAGCAGATCGAAGAGGAGGCCTACAGCTATCTGAAACGGGTCCGGCTCGAAGCCCACGGCAAAAAGTACCCGCACGAACTCTCCGGCGGCATGCAGCAGCGCGTCGCCATCGCCCAGTCGTTGATCATGAAGCCCAAGCTGCTGCTGATGGACGAACCCTTCGGGGCCCTCGATCCCGATACGCGGGAGGATCTGCAGCTGTTTCTGATCGAGCTGTGGGAGGAGCAACGGATGACCGTCTTCTTCATCACCCACGATCTGGAGGAGGCCGCATTTCTCGGTACCCGCCTGCTGGTGTTGTCCCAATACTATCGGGACGACCGGGGTGATGGGCCGGAGGTCAATCGCGGTTCCAAGATCGTGGCCGACCATGCCTTGCCCCGCTACATGGCGAGCACCGAAGTGAAACGCTCGGCGGCGTTCGGCGATCTGATTCAACAGATCCGCGAAGAGGGTTTCAATCCCGAGTATCTCCAGCATGCCCGGGAGTTCAATCTGACCCACCCCAATGCCTATCAGACCCTGACCGCGGAAGAGTCGGCGCAAGAGGGCTAGAGCCGGTGATTCGCCGGCAAGCGTCTCGGCTGTCCGCCTTCATTGGTGTTTGGTTGCTGTTTCACGCCGTTGACTTAACATTCCGCGTGCCATAGAGCCGGGTGTGCCGAGCCTCCGGCAGGAGTGAGAGATTGGAAACGATCCTACTTATAGAAGACGAGGCTTCGATCGCCGACATGGTGCTCTATGCCTTGAAGAGCGAAGGCTTTTCCGCTGAATGGTTTCGTCTCGGCGGCGAGGGTCTGGCCTGGCTCAGGGCGCATCCCGGGCAGGCCGCCCTGCTGATTCTCGATGTGGGGCTGCCGGATGGCAACGGCTTCGAGTTCTGCAAGGAGATCCGGCGTTTTTCCGAGTTGCCGATCATTTTTCTCACGGCCAGGAACGAGGAGGTGGATCGAATCGTCGGTCTCGAGATCGGCGGTGACGACTATATGGGTAAACCCTTCAGTCCGCGTGAACTGACCGCTCGCATCAAGACCATTCTGAAGCGGACGCGCCAGGTAGCGGCGACAACGGTGGAGACGATGACCACCTTCGAGGTTGACAGGGAGCGTTGCCGCATCCGCTATGGGGGCGTCTGGCTCGATCTCACCCGCTATGAGTACGAGGTCCTGAAAACGCTGCTCAGCCGCCCGGAGCGGATCTATTCGCGGGCGCAGATCATGGACCTGGTCTGGCTGGAGCCGGACGAGAGTCTGGAGCGTGCCGTCGATACCCATATCAAGACCCTGCGCGCCAAACTGCGACAGGTGCGAGAACACGACAATCCCATCAAGACCCATCGCGGTCTCGGCTACAGTGTGACCGGTAGCGTCTGTGAATCTTAGCGTCCGTATCTTTCTGGCCTATTTTCTTCTGCTCGGCTTTGCCATCTGGTTCGTCATGCGCAGCTTCTCCGCCGAGCTGGTTCCCGGCATGCGCCAGTCGTTGGAGGAGACGCTGGTGGATACGGCCAACCTGCTGGCCGAGCTGCTTGTCGATGAGGTGACCGCGGAGGGCTTGCAGTCGGATCGCTTCGAGCGGGCGATGGGGGATTTCGCCAAGCGAAGGCCCGATGCGCGTATCTGGTTTCTCAAGAAGCGGGATCCGAGTCTGATCGTCTACGTGACCGATGCCAGGGGCACTGTGCTGTTCGACTCCCGGGGGCGTGACCTGGGGGCGGACTACTCCCGTTGGAACGACGTCTATCTGACCCTGCGGGGGGAGTATGGCGCGCGCACCACCCGGGAGTCGCCGCACGATGAGTTCAGCAGCGTCATGTACGTGGCGGCGCCGATCAGGCGGGCGGGTGAGGTGATCGGCGTGGTCTCCGTGGGAAAGCCGAGTGTGGCCTTGCAGCCCTTCGTGGAGCGGGCGCTGGCCAATATCAGGGAGAAGGGCGCCCTGATCATACTTGCGGCCCTGGCGCTGGGCATGCTCATTACCTACTGGCTCACCTTCTCCATCCGCAAGCTCACCGCCTTCGCCGTGGCCGTGCGCGAGGGCAGGCGCCCGGCCGCGCCGAAACTGGGCGAGAAGGAACTGGCGCAGCTGGCCGAAGCCATGGACGCCATGCGCCGGGAGCTGGAAGGCAAGGACTATGTGGAGCACTATCTGCACAGCCTGACCCATGAGCTCAAAAGCCCCCTGGCGGCGATTCAGGGGACGGCCGAACTGCTCGATGAAGAGATGCCGGTGGCCGACCGGGAACGCTTCATCCGCAACATCCGCAGCGAGGCGTCACGGCTGCGCCAGGTGGTTGAGCAGCTGTTGAGGCTGGCCTCGGTGGAGAAGCGGCAGGGGCTGAATGCGCCCGAAGCGGTGGATACCCGGCAGCTCATCGCGTCGCTGTGCGAAGAGCGGCAGTGGCGAATGGGGCAGAGCGGGATCCGATTTCAACTCAACCTGTCAGCCGGGGCGGAGCCGGCGGCCGAACGCTTTCTGCTGCAGCAGGCGGTGGGCAATCTGCTGGACAACGCCATCGACTTCTCACCCCCGGGCGGCGTCATCGAGGTGTCGAGTCGGATCGAGCAGGGGCGCTGGTGTTGCAGCATTCGCGATCAGGGAGCGGGCATTCCGGATTACGCCCTGGACCGGGTCTTTGAACGCTTCTACTCCCTGCCCAGACCCGGGGGGGGAGCTCGAAGCAGCGGCTTGGGACTCAGTTTCGTAAGCGAAGTCGCGCTGCTTCACGGCGGCGATGTCCGCTTGGAGAATCATTCCGATGGAGGTGCCGTGGCGGTTCTCAGTCTGCCGCTATCCCAGGCCGGCTCGGCAGGCTAGCCGCACGGCCTTCCACTCCCTTCTTTGTTAAATAGGTGGGGTTGCCCGGGTGTCCGCTTTACCTGTATCCCTGCTCTGTTTGGTCGTCGCACACATTCGACACATCATGCGCACACAATGAGTTTGTAGAGTCTTCGGTAGTGAAACAGGAGACGGCTATGAAATTTCCAGTGATTAAAAAGGTGCTGATGATCGTGTTGCTGACGGGCTTGCTGATGATTCCGCTGGCGATGATCCAGGGTGTGGTGTTTGAGCGCAGCGCCTATCGGAATCAGGCCAGTTATGACATTGCCAGCAGCTGGACCGGTGAGCAGCAGTTTCTCGGGCCGTTGCTGGT
>JBNLGI010000088.1:0-71366 GCA_050305975.1 Sedimenticolaceae bacterium
CTGATCGCCGGTTGCATGGGCAATGCCTCGTTGATCGAGGAGCTGGAGGCGATCATGGCCGATGCGGGCTTTGTCGAGATCCGCATCCAGCCCAAGGACGAGTCCCGCGAGTTCATCCGCGACTGGGCGCCCGGACGCGGGGTGGAGGACTATGTGGTGTCGGCGACGATCGAGGCGATCAAACCGACGGCTTGAGGGTTTTTAGTTTTGAGTGGTGAGTTTTGAGTTATGGTGTTCGCTGCGCTCACGGCCTTTTATCCCCCCTCTCCCTGTCCCTCTCCCACAAGGGGAGAGGGGAAATGGTTCGGAGAGTTTCGAGAAATACTCGAGCCCTATAATTGAGTGGGCGCTTCCGGCTGGCTTCTTTCTTGAACAAGGCGTCCCCTCTCCCCTTGTGGGAGAGGGACAGGGAGAGGGGGGATGAAAATGCAGTGAGCGCAGCGAACTCAAAACCAACTAAAAACTAAAAACTATTAACTCTAAACGCTTCAGCAAGCTTCGCCGATCATTTCCCCCATCTTCACCGCCGAGCCGGCGGTGAGCTCCTCCGTCCACTCCACCGCATCCTTGCCGAACAGCACGATCACCGTGGAGCCCATGTTGAAGCGCCCCATCTCCTCGCCCTTGTCGAGGGTGATGGCCTTGGCGCGGCCGAGCGGTGGATAGTCCCAGCTGCTGATGCGCTGGCGTACGGGGGTGACGGTGCCGGCCCAGACGGTGTCGATGCTGGCGACGAAGATGGCGCCCACCAGGATCACCGCCATGGGGCCGATGTCGGTGTCGAACAGACAGATCACCCGCTCGTTGCGGGCGAACAGCCGGGGTACCTTGGCGCAGGTGGTCTCGTTGACGCTGAAGAGCCGGCCCGGCACGTGCACCATCCTCTTCAGCTTGCCGCCGTAGGGCATGTGGACCCGATGGTAGTCGCGCGGCGAGAGGTAGACGGTGGCGAAGCTCCCCTCCTCGAACAGTCGGCTGAGGGCCGGGTCACCGCCGAGCAGTTCCAGCAGGGCGTAGTCGTGGCCCTTGGCCTGGAACAGGTAGCCGTCCTCGATCTCCCCCGTCGCGCTGACGACGCCGTCAGCCGGGCAGGCGATGGCGTTGGCGGCCTCTGCCACCGGTCTGGCGTCGGGTCGCAGGGCGCGGGTGAAGAAGTCGTTGAAGCTGCGATAGGCGCGGGGGTCGCTCTCCAGCGCCTCGCTCATGTCGACCTTGTACCAGTCGATGACACGGCGGATCAGGGTGTCCTTGAAGCCCTTCATCTCGACCCGGGTGGCGGCGTGCATCAACCAGGAGAGCAGGTGGTGTGGCAGCAGGTACTGCAGAGCGACAAAGAGGGTTTCGGCGATCTTCTGCGCAGTGCCCTTGGGCAGGGGGTGCTTGTCCTTCATGGAGAGTTACGGCTCTTGGGTGATCAGGGTGCTCAAATCCTTAGCGATGGTAGCGGTATCCTGATCCGGGGTAAACAGGGCGTGGAGCCGGGTCTCGGGACCGATCAGGTAGAGGGTCGCTGTGTCACTGCCGGATTCGACGCCGAAGCGGCGGAAGATCTCTTCGGCCCGATCCGGATCGCCCGTGAGCGCATGCACATTGTCAGCCAGGCTCTCGATGGCCGCCTGTTCAGCCTGCTCGATGTCGCGGGTGAGGTAGAGATAGACGAAATTGCGCTGCAGATCGGGTTCGGACGCCAGGCGGTTGTGGATCTGCAGCAGTCGCATTAGCGCCGGTGAGCGGCGCGCTCCCGCATGGGGGTCGAGCATCAGCAGACTCCAGTGACCGCTCAACGCCTCCGGCTTGAGCGGGCTGTCGGGAGACTCCGGCAGCTGCGGCAGGGGTGCCGGCGGATGGATCGCCACGCCGGAGATGGCGGGTGGGGGCCGGGATCGGTCCTTGTAGCGGGCGCCGGCGTAGTAGGCGAGGCCGAAGGCGATCACCACCAGGCTCAGGATCACCAGGCGGCGCTGGCGGCCGGAGGGGCGTCTCATGCGGTCTCTTTCGGTGTCTCGTCCCGGTTGCCCCAGTCGGACCAGGAGCCCGGATAGCCCTTGGCCCGCGGGTAACCCAGATGCTTGAGCACGAACCAGGCGAGCGACGAGCGGTGGTGGGTCTGACAGTAGGCGATCACCTCCTTGTCGGGGGTGATGCCGAGCCCGGCGAGCCGCTCGCGCAGCACCGGTTCCGGTTTCAAGCGCAGGTTGTTCTGCCGTTCCATTACCTCCAGCCAGTCGAGGTTGACCGCGCCCGGAATATGGCCGGGATATTGGGAGAAGCGGGAGATGCCCGTGTATTCATTGCTGCTGCGGGCGTCCCACAGGGCCAGGTCATTGCTGCCGAGACGTTGCAGGATATGCTCCGCCTCCGCCACCACCGCAGGATTGGGTGCGGCCTTGAACTCTGCAGGCTGCACACTGACGGCCTCCCGGTCGCAGGGGTGTCCCTCGTTGGCCCAGGCATGTAGGCCGCCGTTGAGCAGGGCATAGTGGGCATGTCCCATGGCTTCCAGGGTCCAGAGCAGGCGCGAGGCGTTGCCGCCGCCCTCGTCGTCATAGGCCACCACCCGGGTCGGATTGCCGATGCCGTAGGCGGAGAAGACCTGCTCCAGCTGGTCGGGATCGGGCAGCAGGCCGTGGGTGGGGTGACTGGAGGCGACGATCCGGCCGTAAGGCAGATGCACCGCGCCGGGGATGTGCAACTGCTGGAAGGTGGTGTCCTTGCACAGGTCGACCACCAGCAGGCCTTCCTCGCCGAGCCGGGGACGCAGGTCCGCCGGCTCGATCAGCAGAGGCAGCTTATCGGCCACCTCAGGCCTGCAGCGCCTGCTGCACGGCGGCCAGGGCGACACCGGTGTTGATCGGCGCCTTGAGGTCGCTCAGCACGGCCTCCAGGGCCCCCACGCAAAGCAGGATGTTCTCCGCCCGCGCACTGTGGCCCATCAGGCCGATACGCCAGACCTTGCCGGCCAGAGCGCCGAGTCCCGCACCTAGCTCCAGGTTGTATTCGTTGAGCAGACGGCTGCGCACGGTGGCGTCGTCGACCCCTTCGGGGATGGAGACGGCGTTGAGCTGGGGCAGGCGGTGAGCCTCGTCGACGATGAAGCTGAGTCCCATCGCCTCCAGGCCCGCCTTGAGGGCGTTGTGCATGCGGGTATGGCGGGCCCAGGCATTCTCCAGCCCCTCCTCCTGCAGCATCACCAGCGCCTCGTGCAGGCCATAGAGAGCGTTGACCGGGGCGGTGTGGTGGTAGGCCCGTTTCTGGCCGCTGCCCCAGTAACCCATCACCAGATTGAGGTCGAGGAACCAGCTCTGCACCTTGCCCGAGCGGTTGCGGACCCTCTCCAGGGCGCGCTCGCTGAAGCTGATGGGCGAGATGCCGGGGGTGCAGGAGAGGCACTTCTGGGTGCCGGAGTAGATGGCGTCGATCTGCCACTCGTCCACCTTCACCTCGCAGCCGCCGAGGGAGGTGACCGCGTCGACGATGGCCAGACAGTCGTGGCGGTGGGCCAGTTCCACCAGCTCCCTGGCGTCGGAGCGGGCGCCGGTGGAGGTCTCGGCATGGACGAAAGCGAGGATCTTGGCGTCGGGATGGCTCTGCAGCGCCGCCTCGACCTTGGCCAGGTCGACCGCCTTGCCCCATTCGTCCTCGACCATCACCGGAGTGCCGCCGCAACGCTCCACGTTCTCCTTCATACGCCCGCCGAAGACGCCGTTCTGGCACACGATCACCTTGTCGCCCGGTTCCACCAGGTTGACGAAACAGGTCTCCATGCCGGCGGAGCCCGGGGCCGATACCGGCATGGTCAGGGCGTTCTCGGTCTGGAAAGCGTACTGCAGCAGCTCCTTGGTCTGCTCCATCATCTCGACGAAAACCGGGTCGAGGTGACCGATGGTCGGCCGCGAGAGGGCTTCGAGGATGCGGGGATGGACGTCGGAGGGGCCGGGGCCCATCAAGGTGCGGACGGGCGGATTGAAGCTGGGTGTGGTCATGCTGGCTGCCTTTGTTATCTGTTCAGCGATGTGGATTGCCGGTCAACGGCATGAGTGGGGGCTGAGTATAAGTGGCTTGCGGACACCGCTTCAAGCCGGCACTCCCTGCCGGGGACGGGGTAATACAGTGGTGTCAGGGGAAGGGGAGGTCCCGGGAAAAGGCCAGCGAAATGGTCATCGTCCTATCAGGTAGTTATTTGATTTCAGCAAAAAAAGATGAATTCGACATGCCCTCAAACGGACTTTGGAACCTCCTCACCAGAACTGCAATTTGCGCATTCGCACACTCGCTTCGTGACCTGTTTCATGCAATTGAAACATCACCCCCAACAGTGTGAATTCGGTCTGCCCGAAGTGTGACGTGGCGGCTAATACCTATTGAGCGGAAGCCGCTAGCCTGCATGACATTACATCATTGTGGGGCATTCGACATGAAGTCGCATTTCAGAATTTTACCGCTGTTAGCAATCACTCTCATTCTTTCCGCATGCGGAGGCACCGATACGGCCACTGGCGATGCGGCTGGCAATCCGGCGAACGATATGACGGAGCCTGGGAGCACCACTGCGAACAACCCTCCTCAAATCGGCGGAACGCCGGCGACTTCTGCCACTGTCGGCATGGTCTACAGCTTCACGCCCAGCGCCAGCGATCCCGATGGCGACAGCTTGAGCTTCACCGCCACCGGCTTACCCTCCTGGACTTCGTTGGATCCCGCCACCGGTACCCTGTCCGGTACCCCGGGCAGCAGCGACGTCGGTCTGACCGGTGAAATCGTGCTCACCGTCAGCGACGGCAGCGCGCAGTCGAGCCTCGCCCCCTTCAGCATTTCGGTGGAGGACAGCTCAACCCAGCAGGTCGTCAGTGCCCGCATCACCAGTGGTATGGATGATGTCGAGGAACAGGCCGACAGTTCCATGTATGTGGACAGCTCCGATCTTGAACTGATCAACGACGGCGAGGATCAATTGGTGGGCCTGCGTTTCTCCTTGGCAGTTCCCCAGGATGCCGTCATTACACAGGCGAATCTGCGTTTCACCACGGATGAGACATCGACCGCCGCGACCGATCTGTTGATCTGGGCGCAGGCCAGTGACGATGCTGAACCGTTTACAACCAGTTCAGGCAATATCTCCAGCCGTGCCGCCACCCTTGCCAGTGTGACCTGGAAGCCCCAGGGGTGGTCCAGCGTCGGCGAGAGCAGCACGGCGCAGACGACAAGCGATCTTTCATCCCTGATTCAGGAAGTCATCAAGCGCCCCGGCTGGAAGAGCGACAATCATGTGGTTCTGGTGGTCTCCGGGCATGGATCGAGAACAGCTGAGGCTTATGAAGGGAGTTCAAGCAATGCGGCGCTGCTAACAGTCAGCTATGCAGTGAACGGAACGGGCGGCACCAGCGGAGGAAACCAGGCGCCGTCCATCAGTGGCGTTCCCAACAGCGGAGCCACCGTGGGCTACACCTATGTGTTTACACCGATCGCCAGTGATCCGGATGGCGACCTGCTGACCTTCTCGATCGCCAATAAGCCGGCCTGGGCCAGTTTCGACGCGCAGTCCGGCACACTCTCCGGCACGCCGACAGCGACCGATACGGGCAGTTACGGCAATATCGGGATAACCGTTTCCGATGGCGAATCGAGCGCTACACTCGCTCCCTTCTCCATTGTCGTCGCCGCGGACAACCGGTCGCCGACAATCAGCGGTACCCCCGTGGCCAATGTCGTCGAGCTCTCGAACTACAGTTTTACGCCCACGGCGAGTGACCCTGACGGCGACAGCCTCAGCTTCAGCGTCACCAACAAGCCTGCTTGGGCGGTATTCGATACGGCGACCGGTAATCTCAGTGGTACGCCCGGATACAATGACGCCGGCAGCTACGGCAATATCGTCATCAGCGTGAGCGATGGCAGCGTCAGTGCATCATTGACTCCCTTTACCATCACCGTGGCCGACCTCAATCGGGCGCCGGTGATCTCCGGTACGGCCGCCAACGCGGTGGACGAAGGGAGTGCCTACAGCTTCACGCCGAGCACCAGTGATGCCGACGGCGACAGCCTGACCTACAGCATCAGCAACCAGCCGGCCTGGGCCAGCTTCAACACCGCTACGGGCAGGCTTTCGGGTACACCGGATTACGATTCCGCAGGCAGTTACGGGAATATCGTGATCAGCGTGAGCGACGGGGTGGCGACCGCGTCTCTGGCTCCGTTCACCATCAACGTTGCGGACGTCAACCAGGCTCCGGTCATCGGTGGCAGCCCGGCGCTTAGCGTGACGGCGGGTTCGGCATACAGCTTTGCCCCCAACGCCAGCGACGGCGATAGCGACAGTCTGAGCTTCAGCGTCAACAATCTTCCCACATGGGCCAGTTTCGACAGCGCCACGGGAAGACTCACCGGTACGCCTCAAGAGTCCGATGTCGGAACCTATGCCAATATCCAGATCGCTGTTTCCGACGGTACCGATACGACAGCCCTGACGCCGTTCTCCATCACGGTGAACACGTCAACCGTGGTATTGGGATCCATCACCCTCGACTGGACGCCGCCGGCCACGCGTACCGACACCACGGTTCTGGATGTCTCCGAGATCGGTGGATATGTGGTCTACCTGGGCACTTCCGTCAACAATCTGCAGGAAGTGGTGGATATTACCGACAGTTCCGTCACCACCTACACCATTGACGGACTGGAAGTCGGAACCTATTACGTGGCACTGAAGATCTACGATATGGATGGCAATTTCAGCGGCCTCTCCAATACCGTCTCCATAGATGTGACGAATTGACCTGGAGCATAAATCCTTCGGCCGTGTGATCACTCCGATCACACGGCCGAAGTTGTCTTGAAAAAGATAGCTCTGCAGAGTTGTCGAGACCGGCCGAGATGGCTTGTCAGGCTTCGGTCATGTCCCAAAAGCGGTTCGGGAACCTCCGGCCAGTTTCAGAAGATCGTTCGCGTTGAGCGCGAATGCCGAGAGGTATTCGAATAGCGGGCCTCTGCGCCTTAGGTCAGGAGACTTCCACTACCCGCGTGATCAGGTTGGAACGACGTCTGTCGCCCTTGCGACGCTCGCGCAGTTTCGGTGACGTGGCCTGATGGCTGCGTCTGTCACGTGAAGGGTAGCGTCGATGGTATCGATGGGGATTGAGAAAGAGGCCGTTTACCGTCTTTCCAGCCAGGTTCTGAATGATGCTGCCGGCGGTTACCGGTGAGTCGACTTGTACAATCGCGTGGTATTCGGTGCTGTTGGTATTGAGATCCTGGATCCGAATGATCTTGCAGCGTTTGATGACGTTTTTCTTGAACAGGGATGTCAGGCCCAATTTGGTTTTACATCCTTTCAGTGTCACTTTGTTGATCTGCCGGGTTGTGGTGCCATGCGGTAACTGTCGGTAAAAGATCCACATATCTGTTCTCAAGCCCTCTCGCGAAAATCCGTTTGTTTAGTCGATGGCGCACAGGGTGATTCTGGCGCATCAAGCAGGAAATAAGGCCTACCCTGAATAGGGTTTCTGTGCGGGGATTCAGGCCCTTTACAGTCAATGGTTCGGCATTGGACTGTTCAGACTATATCATTGCTCGGCATTATCCATGCCGATCGCTCTGCCTTCCAATTCGAAGTGAAAAAAAGTGTGAACTGCTGCTTGTTTTTTTTACCCGCTGATGCGGGGTTTGAAAGCGCAGCCGTATCTTTGTTCTGGAAACAGAGGGTCAGGTGTTTCGAGAGCGTTTGCCTCGCTTCTCGCTCTTTTTGCGTCTCGGTTGAGCGGTTTCACTCGGTTCAATCAGTGACAAATTCAGTCGATGACCGCGTACGAAGACGCCACGCAGATGGTGGTAGACCGGTTTCGGCATGCCGACCGGCAGCTCTACGATGCTGTGGTCCGGGAGGATCTCCACCCGCCCGATCAGATCACCGTCCAGCCCGGCCTCATTGGCGATGGCGCCGACAATCTCTCTTGCCGTGGCCCCATGCTCCGAACCCACCTCCAATCGATAACGCTCGAGCGGATAGGCGGCATCCCCTCGCTGACGGGATTTGCGCGCGGGTCGCTGCCGGCTGCCGTCGGCACTGTCTCTGCCGCGTTCGCGCTTGCTGCTGCCCTCGGTCGCCAATTCATCCACGATGAAGGGTCTGGACTTCTGGTCCAGGTAGGTGAGGGCGGCTGCAATCTCGAGCGCGCCGGTCTCGAGCTCCTTTTCGATCCGGCTGACCAGACTGAAGTAGTAGCCCAGATCCTGGTCACTCAAGGTCTCGCGCAGCTTTTCGATGAAGCGGTCGATTCGATGTTCGCTCAGATCCTCCGCCCTCGGCAGTTCGATGGCGGGGATCTGCTGACGCGTCGATCGCTCGATCGCCTTGAGCATCCCCCGCTCCCGGGGCTGCACGAAGAGCAGGGCCTTGCCGGCGCGCCCGGCCCGGCCCGTACGACCGATGCGGTGGACATAGGATTCAGGGTCGTTGGGAATATCGTAGTTGACCACGTGGCTGATGCGCTCCACGTCGAGTCCGCGGGCGGCCACGTCGGTGGCGACCAGGATGTCGAGCTGCCCTGATTTGAGGCGGTCGACCGTTCTCTCCCGCATGGCTTGATTCATATCGCCATTGAGCGCCTCAGCAGCGAAGCCATGGGCCTCGAGCTTATCGGCCACCTCCACGGTGGCGGTCTTGGTGCGCACGAAGATGATCATGCCGTCGAAGGACTCGACCTCCAGCAGGCGGGTCAGGGCGTCCATCTTCTGGTGACGTGCGACCAGGCAGTGGGACTGTTCTATCGCGGTGACCGTCTCGGTCCTGGATTTGACCTTGATCTCCACCGGCTCGTGCAGCTGTTTGCGGGCGATGCGCTTTATGGTCTCGGGCATGGTGGCGGAGAACAGCGCCACCTGACGCCGGGGCGGGGTCTGTTCGAAGATCCACTCGATGTCCTCGATAAAGCCCATCTTGAGCATCTCGTCCGCCTCGTCGAGCACCAGGGTACGCAGACTCTCCAGACTCAGCGACTTGCGTCGGAGATGGTCCATCACCCGTCCGGGGGTGCCGACGATGACCTGTGGATGACGCTGCAACTGGCGCAGTTGCAGCGTCATGCTCTGGCCGCCGTAGAGGGGCAGGACATGAAACCTGTCCAACTCCCTGGCGTAGCTCTTGAACGCTTCCGCGACCTGCAGGGCCAGTTCGCGGGTCGGTGTCAGCACCAGGACCTGGGGTGGGAGACTGCGGGTATCGAGTCGGCTGAGCAGGGGCAGGGCGAAGGCCGCGGTCTTGCCGGTTCCGGTCTGGGCCTGTCCCAGCAGATCCCGTCCCTCCAGCAGATGGGGAATGGCTTCGGCCTGGATCGGCGTGGGGGTCTCATAGCCCATGGCGACCACGGCCTGCATGACAGGGGCGGCCAGCCCGAGGCCGGCGAAGGTGATGGAAGGGTCGGAAGCGGTCATCAGTGGATCCGGGTTGACGAGGAAAGGGCGGGCCCGTTTCGTCGAGGGGGAAAAGGGGCGTGAGTATACAGCAACCGGGCGTCCACCACGATGCTTTAATCTCCTCAACACAAGGGTGCATTCAGCCTTGACTAAACCGACCGGTCAACTACAATTGCGTGCATGGCTCGGAAAACGGCATCGCCATATCCGTACCGAGGTCATCGACATCAAGACGATGGGAAGAGGCGGTTACGGGATGGACGGTCGGCCGCCGTCCGCCGAGCCCTTCACCATCAAGGAGCGTACTAGCATGAACCGGGATACCAGGATTCTGTACAGAGACGGGTCGCCCTTGCGACTCTACCCGCCACTCTGGTTTCTGCTGTTTGCGCTCTCCGCGGTCGTTCTGGCGAACGTCTGGCCGCTGTCTTTTCCTTTACCGGAATTCATACGGCCTTTTGCCTACCTGCTTGCGGCCGGGGGCGGCATCCTGGCGCTGTGGGCCGCCCTGCTGTTCAGGCGGCACCGGACCACTGCCCACCCCTATGCCGAAGCCAGCAGCCTGGTTACCGGAGGTCCCTACCGCTTTACCCGTAATCCGATGTATCTGGGGCTGCTCATGACCCTGATCGCCCTTGGTCTGTGGTTGCAGAGTCTGAGCGCGCTGCTGTTGGCGCCGCTCTTTGTGTTCGTCATCAACCGCTGCAACATCCAACCCGAGGAGCTCCGCCTGAAAGCCGGCTTCGGCGAAGCGTACGAGACCTATCGGGCACAGACCCGGCGCTGGATCTGATCGATTTTCCATGTCTGTCCGTGCTCCGCGGTGTCGCGGACAGGGGCAGCTTTTTACCAAGAGACGGGGCCGATGCCCGAGGAGATGAGCATGTCTTTGATCACCACTACGCCTCCGCAACAGGCCGAAGGCAAGATCGCGGAGATCTATAGCGATATCGAGAGCACATTCGGTTTCATTCCGAATGCCATCCAGCTCGACAGTATCAATCCGAGCCACATGGCGCGGCATTGGGAGGGGATTCAGGAGTCCATTCGACATGAGAGCCTGTCGCAGAAACTCTTCACTCTGATCCGTCTGCTGGTTTCTGAGGCCACCCATTGCGACTATTGCGTGGGCCTCAATGCCGGCATCCTGATGCAGATGCACGGCATGAGCGCAGAGGATATCGCACGGGTCAAACAGACACCGGAACAGGCATCACTGGATGCGAAGGAGCTGGCTCTGCTGCAGTTCGTGTTGAAGGGGGTGGCAGATTCGAACAGCATCACGGCGCAGGATATCGAGGAGCTGAAGCAACTGGGCTGCAGCGAGCGCGAAGTCTTCGATGCCCTGGCTCACGGTGCCTGGCAGGTTGCCGGCGACATCATGCTCAACGCCTTCAAGGTAGAGCACGATTTTCACTAAACAACCGGATTGAGGAACTGTCGCACCCTGCGCCTGATCATGGCGTAGGGTGCGGGAAGGTACAACCATCATCTCGTTCTGGTTGAGTTTCGGATTCTCGCGGGAAGAACTTTAGCTTCCGGATGCAAATCGCTGGCGGTCATGTCGGACAGTCGCACATCGAGCGCAGACAGGAATTAGCCGTGGTGTGGCCGTGATCGAAACTTCGAACGGAACAGACGGGCCATCGCCTGCGCAGACACATGCAGGAGTTGGCTTGCGGCTCAGCGTCTTCTGCCACCGCGTCCTTTTTTGGGTCGATCGGGACCGACGCGGATCAGGCTGCCTTTGTAATCACTGTTGTCCAATGCGGAGATGGCGGCGCGGGCTTCATGCCCTTCCATGTCGATGGTCGCGAAGCCGCGGCAGTCGCCGGAAAAAATATCGCGCGACATGGTGAAAGAACGGACAACGCCATATTGGGAGAAGAGCGCTTTGAGCCCCTCTTCCGTGGTCGATCTGGGGAGACCACGAACAGAAAGTGTAATCAATGGAATAAACCTTAGGGCCTGTTAACACCAATTCGATAGGCTCTGCTGGAGCTGTTTTTGCGTCCAGCAAGGCAGAATGAGCGTGGTCTAGCCCTGCTATATAAGTGAATGATAACGTCGCTGGACACAAAAACAGCCCCAGCCCTTCGGGTTGTGCCCCGAAGGAATTGCCCTTGGGGTGCGCCTTGATTGGCGCTTTTTCAGGGGCAACAGAGCCTATCAAATGAGTGTTAACAGGCCCTAGGCTATGGTGCTGGGATTGATCGTGCCTGTCGCTTCGACGCCAATGCAAACGGCCACGACGACAGTGGCGACTCCCCGGCTTGGATAGACCGGGAAGTCGCAACTCCGCCAGGCTTACAACGGAACGACGTTGTCTGCCTGAGGGCCCTTCTGACCGGCGATCTCGGTGAATTCGACCCGTTGTCCGTCCTCAAGTGAACGGTGGCCGTCACCGGCGATGGAGCGGAAATGGACGAAGAGATCCTTACCGCCTTCGCGCTCGATAAAACCAAAACCTTTTGCACTGTCGAACCATTTGACGGTTCCAGTCTGTCTTTCTGACATCTGTAAATACCTGTATGAATAGAGAACAAACGTCCGCTGGTGAACGGACAACCAACGCGAACTAGGAAAACACTATGAGAGCTTATTCAGGTGTATCGGTGAAGAAACAGTGAAAAAAACGCGATATAGAGAGGACTTAGGTCGTGCAGGCCTCCGACCATACACCTATGCCCGGAACTAAGCAAGGAACTTCGTCGTGGAGTGAAACTGACGGCTCTCCGGTGTTGGCATTCATGGAGTGACTTTCTATGCTTCTACCGGTGTAACATCGCGAGCAGGGGGGAGAGTGAACAACATGTTGAGCCGGTTCCGTATTTACCTGATGGCAATGGTATTGGCGGCGCCCGGTGTGCCCCGGGCCGATGCGCCGGAAGGCTACCCCTTTCTGCCCTTCGACGAGGCCATGAACCTGTCGCAGACTGAACAGAAGCCGATGTTCGTCTACTTTGGGCGCTATGGATGCGGCTATTGCGAAAAGACCAACAAGGAAGCCTTTGTGGATGCCGAGGTCAGGCGGCGGTATACGGGTCACTATGTGCTTGCTTATGTTGACGCGGAGAGCGGCAAACGCCTGCGCCTGCCCAGCGGCGAGCGTATCCCCGAGCGTGAATTGGGCACCCGCTACGATGCACTTGTGACACCCATCTTCACTTTCATGACAAGCGAGGGCGATCCGCTCTATCGGATGGTGGGGGTACAGCGCATCGAGGATCTGATCGAAGCCGACGACCGGATTCAGGCGACATTGTCGCAAGCAGGACGACCATGAGGCGTCTGCTTTACGCGCTCTGTCTGAGCTGCCTGCCCTTGCCGTCGGCAACGGCCGCGCCATGGTCCTTCAGTCAAGCCATCCCGGTGACGCCGCCGGCGCAGGGGAAAGTCTTCCATCATCTCGATTCGGCGGGCCGCCGCAACATCGCCAGCGGCAATCAAGGCGTGGCGGTGGCGTGGGAGGATGACCGCGACGGCACTCCAAGAGTCTATGTCGCTTACAAAGGCTTCAGCGACGATCGATTCGCCGACCCCGTGCGTGTCAGCGGCGCGGGAGAGGCTTATGAACCGAGTCTGATCGCCCTGAGTAGCGGTCGTTTCTCCATGGCCTGGGAGGAGGAGGGCGCGGTCTGGACGCGTCTGATCCGCTTCGATGGCGAGCCTGAACTGGGCCCCATGCTGAAGATCGGTCATCGACAGGGGGCGCAGGCAAGCCTCACGGGTGAGGGTGATCGGATTGTCATTCTCTGGTCGGAAACCGAGGAGCGCTTTGGCCGCGTCCGCGCACAGTACCTCGAAGCCGAGGGTCTGAAGCTGATTCCCGGGCGTGAATGTCCGGTCGACGCGGCTGCGCCTGTCGATGAGCAGCTCTATCCCGCCGCCACTTCGATCCGGGGGCGTCTGGTGGTGGCCTGGGAGGACAGGCGACCCAAACATACCATCATCATGGCGGCGGTGGAGACGCAGCCCGGTTCCTGTCGCTTCAGCAAGCCCTCGCGTATCAGTGAAAAGCCGTCAGGCGGAAACCTGCCCTACGGTGCCGGGCATGGGGTGTCTCGGGTCGCTATCGCCAGAGTGGCCGAAACCCAAGCCTTTGCCGCCTGGGAAGACAAGCGAAATTTCCGCAATGGATATGACATCTGGGGCGCCTTTCAGCGAACCGGCGAAACCGTCTTCGACAAGAACGAGCGGGTACAGGACGATTTCGGCGGTCTCGCCAAACAGCGTCATGCCACGGTCGCCGGCCATGCCGACGGCAAGCTGGCAGTGGTCTGGGACGATGATCGCGAAGGCAATGTCGACCTGATGCTGAGCTGGCGCGAAGCAGAGGGCTGGAGTGACGACTGGCCCGTGCCCGTCGCCTCGGGTCAGGGTCAGCAGAGCAATCCGAGTGTGGTCTTCGACCTTGAAGGCAATCTGCACCTGGTCTGGATCGAACGGGATCGGATCGGAGGCGCCACTCAGGTGAAGTACGCTGTCGGCACCGTCGTCGACGACTAGGCCATGATAGCGATCGTTCAGCTATGCCAAACACACTATGGGGAACATCAGCCGCTTGCCCCCTCCTGCTCGCCCTCTGCCTGATGAGTCAGTCCGCCGGGATCGCGGGCGGGATCGATGCGATCGAGCAGCGCTATATCCAGGCAGGCCTGATTGATGTGTCGGACATCGATCCCTCGATTCTTGTCGACCTGGTCAACGCGGATGCGGAAAAGAACTTTTTCGCGGAGAACTACTACCAGGGTTTGAACAGGGCCTATCTGCAAAGGGAAGTAGCGGAAAAGCTCGTCAAGGCGCAGCGGACTCTGAAGGCCCGGTTCCCGCATCGCTCACTGCAGATTCTCGATGCGGCCAGACCCAGAAGCGTATCGAAAAAGATGTTCGAGAAAATGCGCGGGACCCGCTTCGAGAAGTTCGTTGCCGATCCGGCCACCGGCTCTATGCACAACTACGGGATTGCCGTGGATATCACGATCGTCGATGGTGCCGGCAACGAACTGGATATGGGGCCGACGCCGTTCCGCAGGAGCAGATGGGAGATCTACTGGGACTACGCGAAGACGAAGATGGGTTTGGATCTGACCGATGTCCAGCGCGACAACAGACAGCTGCTGTCGGATACGATGCAGAGTGCGGGATTCTATCCCTTGAGCCACGAATGGTGGCACTTCAACGGAATGCGGAAGGCCGACGCCAGAAAGCGCTACCGGATTATCGAATAATCTATTCCCCCGCGGTCCGGCCTCCACGATCATGGAGATCTGGCCGAGGACTCCTGCGCAGACTCGGTCTGCAATCTGTGGTGTTCCGGCATGTGTCGGGAGACGAGCGAAAAGAGACCCGTGGTTATCAGCATGAGCAGGGTGAAGAAGCCGTAATAGTCCGCACCCTGCAGGATCTCGCGCCCTTCGATGGCGAAATTGACGGCCCCGGTGAAGAGGTTGCCCAACGCGATCGACAGCATGAAGAAGGCCATGACGAAGGATTTCATCCGGTTGGGCGCCTGGGTGTAGGAGAACTCCAGACAGGTGATGGAGACCATCACCTCACCACTGGTCAATACCAGGTAGGCCAGCAGCTGCCAGCCGATGGATGGGGCCTCACCGCTGTCGATCAGAAACTGGGCCCAGCCGGAGATGCCGAAGGCGATGGCCGCCAGCAGCATGCCGAATCCGATCTTGCGCAGGGCGCCCAGACGCCAGCGTTGCTGCACTAGCGGGTAGACGAGGTAGGAGAAGGTGGGCACCAACAGCATCACCAGCAGGGGATTTGCGGCCTGGAGCTGCGCCGGCAGGATCTCCATGCCGAAGAGGGTTCGGTCCATTGAGTTGGCCTGTAATACCCAGGCTGAACCGGTCTGATCGAACAGGGCCCAGAACACGGCCACGAAGAGATAGAGTCCGAACAGCCGCGCCAGTGTCAGCAGACCATCACGACTGAAGGTCTCACGCACAAAGCCCACACCGCCCGCAGGAATGTGGACGAAGCGGCGACGTCCGGCCCAGAACAGCAGCGTCGCCACCACCATCAACACCCCGGGCACGCCGAAGGCCCAGCTGGGACCGACCTGCTGCAGCAGCCAGGGGGTGGCCAGTGTAGAGGCGAAGGCGCCCAGGTTGACGGCAAAGTAGAACCAACCGAAGGTGCGCGGCAGCAGATGGGCGTTGCTCTGACCGAACTGGTCTCCCACATGGGCGGAGACGCAGGGTTTGATGCCGCCGGAGCCGAGCGCGATCAGGCCCAGTCCGAGCAGCAGTCCCAGGCGCGTATGGTCCAGCGCCAGGGCGAAGTGGCCGAGGCAGTAGACCAGAGAGAGCAGGATGATGGTGCGGTACTTGCCGAGCAGGCCGTCGGAGATCAGGGCGCCGAGCAGCGGCGTGAAATAGACTGCGGAGACGAACAGGTGAAACCAGCCCTTGGCCTCCTCCTCATTCATCGGATTGCGGGCGCCCGTGCCGTCGAGCAGGTACTGAGTCATGAACACCACCAGCACCGCCCGCATGCCGTAGAAGCTGAAGCGTTCCGCCGCCTCGTTGCCGATGATGTAGGGGATGCCTGCCGGGAGGCGCTTCGAAGGCAGCGGGGCGCTCAGGTAGTCGGTCACGGGCAGCGGGGCTCCTTGGGGCCTGGGCAGTGCCGGAGTTCGAGGTCGGATCCGGCTTCGGTGAAACCGTTTGATTCGAAATAGTACTGAGTTGAAGGATTCATGAGCAACCGCTCGGCCGGAGCCTGACAGGCAGATGGCGTGGTGCTTCGAGTTGTATGGATTGGTGGGGCAGGGCCCCACCGAAAGCGGTCCAGTCGGGAGCGGCTCTCTTAGCGGCTGTTCTCTTCGGTTTGAAAGGCTTGAGCGATGCGCGAAAAGACCGGATCGAGATCCGCCTGCAGGGTGAGCCTTTCACCGGAGAGCGGATGGGGCAGAACGAGATGGGTGGCGTGCAGCAACAGGCGATGACACCCGAAGCGCTCCACGAACAGACGGTTGTGCTTCGACTTGCCGTAGCTGGTATCGCCGATGATCGGGTGCGAGAGGTGCTTGAAGTGGCGGCGGATCTGGTGTTTGCGGCCGCTCCTGGGGCTTGCTTCGATCAGGGAGTAACGGCTGCTCGGATAGCGGTCGACGCGAACCGGCAGCTCCAGAGTGGCCAGCCGCCGGTAGTCGGTGACGGCCGGTTGCGGCGGCTTGTCAGTTCGCGCCTGGCGGTCGCTCAGCTTGTCGGGTCTCTCCTGCAGCGGATGGTCGATGACTCCGCTGACTTCGGTATATCCCCGCACCACAGCCAGGTAGCGTTTCTCGACCTGTTTGTCGGTGAAGGTCTGCGTGAGCCGTCGGGCGATCTCCGCTGAGAGGGCGAACAGCAGCACCCCGGAGGTGGGTTTGTCGAGACGGTGGACCGGGTAGACATACTGCCCAATCTGATCCCTGAGCAGCATCATGGCGTTACGGGTCTCGTGGCGGTCGATCCAGGAGGGGTGGACCAGCAGACCGGCGGGCTTGTCGATGGCGATCAGGTGGTCGTCCCGAAAGAGCACCCTCAGCGGAGCGGAGCGGGATGGCTGCTCATCCCCGCTGTCGAAGGTCATCAGAGCTCCCGCAGGCCTTCCGAGGGCTCGATGCGCGCGGCCCGGTAGCCGGCCATGGAGGCGGCCAGGATGGCGGCGGCCAGGGTCAGCGCCAGGGCGATCAGGAAATGGGAGGGCAGCAGCCGGCAGAGGGTCTCGCCGGTCTGCAGCTGAGCCGCGAACATGGTGTTGATGGTGTAGCTGACGATGAGGAAGATCAGCGAGGCCACCAGCCAGCCGAACAGCGCGGTGAAGGTCGACTGGATGACCGGGAACCAGACGATATCCGCGGTACGCAGTCCGACCAGCCGCAACACGCTCAGCTCCTTGCGTTTGCGATCCACATTGGCCCACAGGCTGGCGCTCAGCGAGAGCGAGAAGCCGGCCAGTCCGATCACGGCGATGAGCCAGAACACCGCGCTCAGATTGCGGTCCATGCTACGCACGATTTCGATGTCGGCGGCGCGGGTGCTCGATTCGATGCCGAGTTTGGCCAGCGCCTCGCTGACCGGCGAGACGTCGTAGATCGAGCGGGTGTAGAGCCGGAAGCTGGGGTAGGTGCGATCGTCCGGTGCCGGCGTGCCGCTCCACCCCAGGGCGGGAACCGCATGGCCGTCGCGAAAGTCCTCGGCCGCCTCCAAAAGGTAGAGCGGCACGAAGGCGCCATCGCGGGAGAAGCTGGCAACCGGCGCCACGCCGGTCACTTTGAGCAGCACGTGGACCCGCTCGCTGCGCCCCTGGAAACGACGGGAGATACTGCCATCGATGGTGTCACCGGCGGTGACGTTGAGCTTGCGTGCGGCGGAGTCGGAGAGGATCAGCTGTTGCATGCCCTGTGGTATCTGCAGGCGCTTGAGCAGTGGGTCGTCGCGGTCGGTGGGGATCATCTCCACCGGCACGATGTCCTTGCCGGTCTCGCTCTTGAGCTCGATGGTGGCGGCAATCGCGCGGGTGCGCGGCACCATGAAGGCGACCTCGGGCCGGTTGCGTATCTGCTCGATCCAGACCCGGTCGAAGCGGCCGCTGCCGACGGGACGGATCTCCCGGTTGCGGGGGTCCTCGATCAGGTTGCCGAGCATGCTGCCGATGATGCCGAACTTGAGCCCGAAGAGGATCAGCATCGGGCCCAGCACGGCGGCCAGGGCGAGGATGAAGAAGCCCGACATCTGCCACTCGTTTCGGTAGTCGCGCCCCGCCAGCCAGAAGGTGTCCTTCAGACGGTGCTTCATCAGCCGGTGACTACGGTCTCGGTCAACGAGCCGTCCTCCTCGCGTCGGGTGTGGTGCTCCAGGTGGCGCAGGCCGAGGCGGTTGATGTGGCGCCAGGCGTGGCTGGCCAGGATCACCGTGATGTGCAGCTCGTCCACCAGCTCGATGAACAGCGACATGATGCGCTCCGCCGCGATCGGGTCGAGCGACGCGGTCGGTTCGTCGGCGATGACGATAGAGGGGCGGTGGGCCAGGGCGCGGCCGATGGCGACCCGCTGGCGTTCGCCCACCGAAAGCAGGTGGGGCAGCTTGTCCAGGTGGCGGCGGATGCCGAGGTCGCCGGCCAGCTCGTCGACCAGGCCGTCGTCGGGCATATCGAGCAGACGGCGCGAGAGGTTGATGTTCTCGCGCACCGTGAGATAGGGCAGCAGACCGCCGGTCTGCATCACATAACCGAGGCGCAGGCGGCGCAGGTCGCCCAGGGCGTTGAGCTGCTTCTTGCGCCAGAGCTGGGCGATGTCGACCGGTTCGGCGCCCTTTTCGGGGCGGAAGCGGAAGGAGCCGATCTCGCTCGGTTTCAGTGTCATGGAGAGCATGTCGAGCAGGGTGCTCTTGCCGCATCCGCTCTCGCCGATGAGGGCGATCTTCTCGCCCAGGGCGATCTGCAGGCTGGGCACGCGCAGGCGAAAGGCGGTGCCCTCCGCCTCGCGGGTCTTCACCACGTCGCGCAGGTGATAGATCAAAACCTTGCCACCGGTGAGTCCCGCGCCGGTGTTCGTTTCGGATGCGGTCACGGTCAGGGCAGCATTTCCAGGGCGATGGGGAAGACCGAGTCACCATTGATGGGGCCGCCGTCGAGGGAGACCCAGAGATCGGTGTGGTCGTGCAGCACCTGGTAGTAGTTGATCTTCTCTTCCAGGCGATTGATGAATGCGATCTGATCCTTGGCCGGCCAGTCCTGCCAGTTGTCCAGGGCCAGGTTCATCACCTCGCCGCGGTAGGGCAGGTCTTCGATGTACTCGCGCATGAAGCCCATATCGGCCAGGTTGCCGGCGCGGGCGCCGGTGGCCCGGGTGGTGGTGCCGAGCTGTTCCGGATCGCGGGCGATGGTGGCGGCGAGACTCTTGAGGTCGTTGAGGAAGGTGCGTGGGGAGAGCAGGCCCTCCTCGGCGGTCACCAGCACCTGACGCAGGATGCTGTGCAGGTCGCTGAGCTGGTCGCGGGTCAACAATACGCGGACGTCGAGGGTCTGGCGCTTGGGATCGCTGAGATCGCGGTCGACCAGCCAGGCGTTGAAGACATTGGGTACCTGCTGGTTGTCGCCCTGTTGCAGATAGCGCATGCGCAGGGCGTAACCCAGCTTGGCCACCTTGGCCTGAAACTGGGCCAGTTCGTCGGTTTCGGTCTCGTTCTCTGCGGGGGCCTGCTGCTGCGCCTGTTCCTGGGCCTGGCGGTTTTCGGCCAGGTTCTTGCCGGCGGCGGCCATGGCGGCCAGTTTCACCTGGTCGGTGATCTGATGCGCCAGGGCGTCGAGCACGCGGCCGAAGCGCTCCACGTTGCCGGTTTCGACTCCGAAGTAGAAGCTGCCGATGCCGGGATAGTAGGAGAGATCGCGATAGGTCGCCTCCGCCTTCGGGTGGTCGGCCATCACGGCGGGGGTCAGCAGGTGAAGCACCGATAGAGCGATGCCCTTGTTCTGGGCCAGCCGGCGCAGGGCGGCGCTCGACAAGCCGGTGCCGGAGAGGGGATCGCCCGCTTCGCGGGGCCCGGCGTCGGTGATCAGCACCACGTAGCGGGCATCCTGCCCCTCCCAGTTGATCCCGGCGATGGCTTCGTTGACGCCGGCGAAACTGTCCTCGATGAAGTCGCGGCTGGAGGCGGTGGCGGCCTTCAGTTCGGACACGTGCTGGAAGAAGCTGTCGGCATCCTGGCCCTGCTCCAAGGGTACGTAGGTGCGGGTCAGATAGTCGAGCCCCGGCGCCGCCTGGGGATTGTCGCGGAAGGCGATGAGGCCGAAGCTGACGTCGCCGGTCAGCTGCTCCTTGGTGATGGTGTCGTAGATCTTGCGCACCGCCTCGCGGGTGCGGTCGATGTAGGGGTCCATGGAGAGGGTGGAGTCGATGACGAAGACCACCGCCGAGCGGAAGGGTTTGGCGGGTTTCACCGCGTCACTCTTGTTAGCCGCTTTTTTCGGCGTCGCCTTGGGCGGCAGCAGGGGCACGCTTGAGACCTGCAGCATACGCGCCTGTTCGTCGTCCAGATAGATGTCCTCGTGGTCGCGGATAGGCACCAGGTAGAAATCCTTGAGGATGTCGATATGGGTGCGCGGTTGGATCGCGATGACCGGTGAGTCGGCACTGAGCTTGCCGGCTTCGGCGGCTTGGTAGAGGTTGCGGTAGGTGGCCTGGTTGCGATCGTCGATGAGGTGCTTCAGGCTCGATTTGTCGCGGAACAGCAGCACCCGGTCGGCGCCCAGCGGGTCGCGGAAGGCGACCGTGAGTCCCTGGTTCCAGGGGATGGTGTCCTGCTCCGGCATCCAGCCAGCGATCTCGCCGTAGCGGTTGAGTCCGAGCTGCAGCCAGCTGCTGCCATCCCGGCTCTGGCGGTCATAGACGTAATAGGCGCTGAATGGGGTGGAGGCGCTGCCTTGACCCGTTTGGATGGCTTCGAAGATGCGGGCGCCGGGTTTGCTCAGCACCCGCTGATAGAGCGCTTGCTTGCCTTCCATCAGCAGGGGTTGGGCCTGCGCCAGGGCGTTGCCGCAGAAGCTGCATATCAGGAATGCGAAGAGGACCGATTTGAGGTATGCCATCGCGCGGAGTCTCGAATAGGTTATTGCCAGTTGAGCAGCAGGCGGCGTGCCGACATGTCTCCCGCTTCGGCCTGGGACTGGAGTCGTGCGCGTAGCGCCTGCAGTCGCTCGGCGGCCTCGGGGATGGATTGTCGGGCGGCGGCGCTGTACCACTTGTAGGCCTGGGTGGCGTCGGCGGCGGTCACCAGGCTGCTGCCGGATTGGAAGTGGTTGGGGTCGTAAAGGCCGGCCAGGGCGAATGCGGACTCGCCGTCTCCCTGGCGGGCGGCGTAGAACCACAGCAGATAGGCATCGGTGGGGCGTCCCTGCTGTTGATACTCCCGAGCCAGGCCATTGAGTTCCGACAGCTGACGGGTGTCGCTGCCGCTGCGCTGGGCGGCGATGATCTGCCTCGCCGTATCACCATCCGACAAGGTGTCGGGCGCCACTGACTCGGGCTGGGTCGCTTCCACGGCGGGCGATTGTGAGGCTTGAATGGCGGATTCATCGGTTGGCGCGGACGCTTCCGTCGGCGGGACCTGCGTTGCCGCATCGATCCGTTCCCGGATGATGGGATCGATCTCCGACCTCGGCAGGGGCGGCAGTTCTACCTCATCCTCCGGGGCGAACAGAACGTAGATGCCGACCAGGATGAGGATGGCGACCGTGATCTCCAGGGTTACCCGGAGCCGGCCGGAGCCTCTGCTGATCCCCTCCACGTCGGAGAAGTCATCGGGTAGATTGGGTTCCGAAGCGGTCATGCTGCCTTTGCTGAATCAAGAGTGCCAGATTGCATCGCCGTTCGACGGCGACCACCCATTTCACCAGATGCGGGAAGCAAAATCCACTTAGCGGTGGGGTGGAGAAAGGGGGGAGAACAGCGAAGATTTCATAGTATCGTAAAAAAAACGACAGGCTGTCTGTAACAGAGGGCGTCTAGATTACCTCCCATTGCAAGGGGGGATGTCTAGATGTCTGTACAGAGAGTCCAAAAGGGTGATGGCCTGCGTCCGCTCTACCGGCAGATCAGCGACCTGTTGAGGGTTGAGATTCAGAATCTCTACAAGGCCGCTGACGCGCTTCCCGCAGAAGGGGAGCTGGCCCAGCGGTTCAACGTCAACCGCCACACTCTGCGGCGGGCCATCGATGAACTGGTTAGTGACGGTCTGGTCATCCGTCGCCACGGCGCCGGAGTCTTCGTCCTCTCTCCCACCATCGACTACTGCATCAACGCCCGAACCCGCTTCACCACCACCCTCGAGAGCCAGGGCAAGATTACCCACAGTCGCGTTCTGCGCAAGCAGGTAATTCCTGCCCGGGGTGGCGTGGCCTCCCGCCTGGGACTGACTGAGAGTGAAGAGGTGATCGCGCTGGTGACGCTGCGCGAGGTTGAGGGCAAGCCGTTTTGTGTGATCTCACACTTTCTCCCTCTGCGGGCCGTGCCCGAGGTGTTGGCCGGTTACGACGGGGGATCGCTGCACGGCTTTCTCGAGCAGCAGTGTGGCATCAAGCTGCAACGCAGCGAAAGCCATATCAGCGCGGTCATCCCGGAAGCAGACGATGCGATGCTGTTGAACATGCCCCGCAATCTGCCGGTGTTGCGGGTCAAGAGTGTGAATCTGGCATTACCAGACCAGCAACCGGTGGAGTATGTGGTGACGCGATTCAGAGGCGATGCCACACAACTCTCAGTTCAACCCTGAATCCATTACATAACTGTCGAGGAAACGTAATGAAACTTATGAAGCTGTTCGCTGCGGGCATCGCCGTGGCCATGATAACCACCCCTTTGTTCGCTGCCAAACTGCCGGACGGTAGCAAAGAGAATCCCCTGCGCGTGATGATGATTCCGGCCGACACCGGGACCAACGACATCGTCCAGGACTACGCCCCCGTCTTCAACGGCATCACCGAGCACTACGGTATTCACTTCAAGCTGTCCACCGGTGACAGCTATGCCGCCGTGGTCGAGGGCATGTGCAACGATCAGGCCGACATCGCCTGGTACGGCGCGGTTACCTACGGACAGGCCAACAAGCGGTGCGGAGTCGACCTGCTGGCGGTCGATGTGAAGCACGGCGACTCCTCCTATTACTCGGGTATCTTTGTGGCCAAAGGGAGCGGTATCGACTCCATCGCCGATCTGAAGGGCAAGAAGATGGCCTTCGGCAGTCCCAGCTCCACCTCCTCCTTCAACTTCCCGGTGGCCATGCTGATCGCCAATGGTGTCGATCCGGTCAAGGATCTGGACAAGGTCATCATTGCCGGATCCCATTCCGCTTCACTGGCCGCGCTGGCGGAGGGCAAGGTGGATGCGGCGGCAGCCTCCTACAACTCCTTCGGCAAAGCGGTGAAGAAGGGGGCCATCGATTCTGCCAAGTTCAAGCCGCTGGCTAAGTCCCAGCCCATTCCCAATCCGCCAATGGCCATGAACCGCGGCTTGAGCAGTGAGCTGAAGGCAAAGTTGCGTATGGCCTTCGGTGATATCCATACCAAAATCGCGGCCGACAAGATCCGCGGTTACGGCGGCAAGAAGGTCGATCGCTACGACACCCGGTTCGACGAGAGGAAGATCTTCGACGCCTTGGAAAAGCTGGCGGCCGTCACCGACCAGCTCAAAGCGGAAATGGTGGATAAGGCCGGTACTCGCTGATCGCCAACCGGTGATCGGCTACCGGGCCCCGGACAGTGGGGGGCGGCAGTCCCGCCCCCCGCGATGAAGAGTGAGGTGTCGATATGCTGAAGTTCGAAGCGGTCAGTCGTGTCTACGAAGACGGCACACGTGCGGTGGACGAGGTGTCACTGCATATCAGGCGGGGGGAGTTCTGTGTCTTGCTCGGGCCTTCCGGCGCCGGCAAGAGCACCTTGATGAACATGATCAACGGTGTCGTGATCCCTGGCAGCGGCCGTATCGAAGTCGCCGGTGAGACACTCACCCGCAAGAACCGCGCGGCGATCCAACGTCGCGTCGGCATGATTCATCAGCAATTGCATCTGGTGCCCCGGCTCTCTGTTCTGCACAACGTGCTCTCCGGTCGGCTGCCCAGCACTGGACTCTGGCGCAGTCTGTTGAAGTGGTTCCCCCAGGAGGACCAGCGCAGCGCCTGTCAGCTGCTCGATGAGGTCGGTCTCGAGGAGAAACATCTCTACCGTCGCGCTTCGGCGCTCTCCGGGGGGCAGCAGCAGCGCGTGGCGATCGCACGCGCCTTCATTTCCCAGCCGGAAGTGGTACTGGCAGACGAGCCGGTCGCCAGTCTTGATCCGGCCATGAGTCGAAGTGTCCTGGACAGTCTCAAGTCCGCTGCCCAACACCATGGTGCGACTGTGATCTGCACCCTGCACCAGTTGGAGTATGCCTTGGAGTTTGCCGACCGCATCGTGGCCCTGCGCAAGGGCAAGGTCTTCTTCGACGGGGCGCCCGGGGATCTCGATCAAGCCACCCAGGCTGAACTCTACGAACTGACCGGGCCGGTTGAGGACGTCACCCAGGAGGCGGCATGAATAGCGAGAACACCCTGCGCTCCTGGCGGCAGTGGGAATTGCACCGGAGCGTCACACCGCGCAATCTTTTGATCGCTTTCCTGGTTTTTGTGTTGCTGGGCTTCTCGGCCCACAACACGGAGATGGACAAAGCCTTTGTGCAAACCTCTGGTGCGGTGCTCTCACTCTTCGGAATCGGGGAGTCGCAGGTGCTCGATGGTGCCGTACGCTTCGGCAGCCAGGCCTTTCCGCTGGTGATCTCCCAGCGTACGCCGGTCAACCGGCTTGAGCATTTCGATCGTGACGATCTGCCGCCTTTCGCCTACCTCGAGGTGGCGGAGGATCGACAATACGACGCACTGACCGATACCTGGGAGGTGGAGCAGACCGAGTTTCTGGTCGAGCCCATCGGTTATCTGAGTAAAGTGATCCGGAAGATGTGGGAGACCATTGAGATGGGGTTCTGGGGGACCTTACTCTCGATCATGATCTCGCTCCCTCTGGGTATCCTCTCCAGCCGCAACTATACGCCGCATCGGCTGGTTTACAGCCTGGCACGCGGTTGGCTCAGCTTCCACCGGGCCATGCCCGAACTGATCGTCGCGCTCTTCCTGGTGCTGATGTACGGATTCGGCCCTATTGCCGGCGTGCTCGCGCTTGCCATTCATACCAGCGGCGTGCTGGGCAAGTTCTTTGCCGATGAGATCGAAAATACGCCGCCGGGGCCGCAGATGGCGCTCACCGCTTCCGGGGCGAGTGCGCTGAAGGTGCTGCGCTATGCGGTCTTTCCCCACGTATTTCCCGCCTGGATCGCCTATGTGCAGTACATCTTCGAGCGCAATATCCGAACCGCCACCGTGCTCGGCATCGTCGGCGCAGGCGGCATCGGCATGGAGCTGAAGGGACGCTGGGACCTGTTTGACTACGGTCACGTCTCCACCATTCTGATGGCGATCTTTGTGACCGTCGTAATGCTCGAGTTTTTCTCCCAGAGGTTGCGCAACAAGACACTGTAACCCTCTGTGGGCTTTAGCAGACGGACCGACACCGGACATATCCAGATATCTAGACCTATGAACATCGAACAACCCAGAGAATCCTGGATCAGCGCACTGGCAGCCGTGCCTGAGGAGCGCCTGGCCAGGCTTGTCAATGAACTGTCGTCAGGCTGGCGGATTCAGCCCTCGAGCCTGCCCCAGGCCGGTCTCGGTATGCTCACACTGCGCGAATCAGCTTTCAACGAGCCCTTTTACCTGGGCGAGTTTCCATTGGCCAGCTGTGCTGTCCGTGTCGTTACCGAATCGGGGCAGACGGGTGAGGGGGCGGCGCAGGTCATGGATGACCGAGTGGAACGGGCGCAACAGCTGGCGCTCTGCGATGCCATTCTGGCGGGTCGGCTGGTGGGCTGGCAGCGACTGCTCGAGCTGATGGAGGAGGGGCAGAATCGGCTTCAACAGACCTGCTTAGAGCGTAAGGCGCTGTTGGCGAGGACACGGGTGGACTTCAGTCTGCTGGATGATTTGGGAGATATCGATGATTGAGCTGGATCCGATTTGGCAAGCGTCTACGCAACAGCGCAACTATAGGACGCTGCTCGAAGCGATGGCACGGCCGGGGGCATCACAACCGCTGCATGGTCTCGAAACAGGAAGCAGGGCCTCGCTCGCGGTGCTGGCAACCCTGCTTGACGCTTGCGTGACCCTGAGTGATCCCCATGGCCTGCTGACCGAGGCCGACTGGTCGCTGCTGCAGTGCGGGAAAGCGGATCCGGAGCAGGCCGCCTACCTGATCTGCTCGGGGCGTCTGCAGCCCGGATTCGAGCCCCGCTTGGGTACCCTCGCCAGCCCCGAGTGCTCAGCCACCCTGATTATTGAGGTGGAGAGGTTGACGGCCGGAGATCTGCAGCTCGACTTCAGCGGTCCCGGTATCCGTCACAGCGGGAGTTGTGCGGTCGATGGTTTGGACAGAGCCTGGCTGCAGTCACGTGAAACCTGGGTCTGCGCCTTCCCTCTTGGTGTCGATCTGATTCTGGTCGACAGGGAGCGGGTGTTGGCGCTGCCGCGTACCACCCAGGTGGAGGTGCACTGATGGGCTATGTGGCAATCAAGGGTGGGGGTGAGGCCATCGAGGGCACCAAGGCGGTGTTCGACTATCTCCGGGCCCGCCAGGGGGCGGAGAGCCGTCCGCTCGATCTGGAGACCATCGAGAACCAGCTGCGTCTACTCCATGCGAGGGTGATTTCGGAGGGAGGTGTCTATCATCCTCAGCTCGCCTCCCTTGCCATCAAACAGGCCCAGGGGGATACGCTGGAGGCGGCGTTCGCCCTGCGTGCCTACCGTTCCACCCTGCCGCGACTGGTGGAGACTCAGCCTCTCGACACCGCATCCATGCGTGTGACGCGACGCATCTCTTCTGCGTTCAAGGATATCCCGGGCGGCCAGATGCTGGGCGCCACCACAGATTACCATCTGCGTCTGATGCGCATGGAGCTGTTGAACGAGTCACCCGAACAGTTCAGCGCCATCACGCACGAGTGGTTCACCGGATCAGACGTGGAGACTATTCCCGATACCTTTCCCAAGGTGATCGATGCCTTGCGACAGGAGGGATTGTTGGCTGAAACGGGGCCTCGGGAGGGGGGATGCGTCCCCTTCGATATCACCCGAGAACCGCTGATTTTCCCGCTTCCCCGCTCGGCAGCCCTGGCCACCATGGCGCGGGGGGAACAGGGCTCCCTGCTGGCGCTGGCCTACTCGAACATGCGGGGGTACGGCGATGTCCACCCCACTGTGGCGGAGTTGCGGGTGGGATACCTGCCGGTGATGCTACCGCACCCGATCACGGGTCAGCCGATGGAAGTCGGCGAGGTGGAGATCACCGAGTGCGAAGTGGTGGCCATGTACGAGGGGGAAGCAGTGGGGGGCAAGACTGCCTTCACTCTGGGCTATGGCGCCTGCTTCGGCCACAACGAGGTCAAGGCGATCAGCATGGCCATTCTCGATCGCTCACTGCAGAAGGGGATGCGGGACGGACCGAGCAATGCATCGGAGGATCCTGAGTTCGTGTTGCTGCATGTGGACGGGATCGACTCCATGGGATTCTGCACCCACTACAAAATGCCCCACTACGTGACTTTTCAGTCCGACATGGACCGGCTGCGGGCGACCCAGAAAAAGGCCGCGGAGGGCGAGGCATGAATACCCGGGAGCATTTCGGCTACCTCGATGAATATGCCAAAAGGGAGGTGCGCCGGGCAGCGCTTAAGGCAGTGGCCATACCTGGCTACCAGGTCCCCTATTCGAGCCGTGAAATGCCGATGGGGCGCGGATTCGGTACCGGTGGGCTGCAGCTCACCCTGGCCCTGATCGGCGCGGGAGAGACGCTCAAGGTGATCGACCAGGGCTCCGACGACTCGGTGAATGCGGTCAACCTGCGCAGCTTTATTGAGATGACCTGTCCCGGCATCAATACGACCACCCGCACCGAGGAGGCCGATTTGATCCAGTCACGCCACCGGATCCCGGAGCGCCCCCTGCGCGAAGACCAGTTGTTGGTGCTGCAGGTGCCCTATCCGGATCCCCTGCTGGTGGTGGAGCCCTCGGAGGACAAGCGCAAGCGGCTGCACGGCGAGGGCGACTATTCGCGGCTACTGGTGAAACTCTATGAGGACATCGTGCGGTTCGACGAAATCACCATCTCCCACCGCTACCCGACCCGGATCAACGGTCACTACGTGATCGATCCGTCGCCAATTCCCCGCTGGGATGTGCCAAAGCTCGATCAATCGCCGGCGCTGGTGCTGTTGAGCGCCGGCCGGGAGAAGAAGATCTATGCCGTGCCCCCCTATACGGACGCGGAGCCGCTGGCTTTTGAAGACAAGCCCTTCCGGGTGGAGGCGTTCTTTGACGAAAAAGGCGAGCGCCGTCCCTGCGCGCGCTGTGGTTGCCGCACCAGCTATCTCGACGAATATGTGGACTCGACCAGAGGTGACCGGATCTACCGCTGTTCCGATGCGGACTGGTGCGACGCCATACTGAGGGTGAACGCAAATGATCTGACGGGTGAGGATTCAGCTGAGGTGGTGAATGGATAAGGTGCTGGAGGTCAAGGGGCTTTCCAAACGATACGGTCCGGGGTGTGCCGCCTGTTACGAAAGGACAGGTCCGGCGTTCGACTCCAACATCTGCCCCCATTGCGGCAGCGTGGTGGCGGCCCACGACGTCTCCTTCGATCTCTATCGGGGCGAGATACTCGGCATTATGGGCGAGTCCGGTTCGGGCAAGTCGACGGCGGTCAAGTGTCTCTTCTTTGACGAGGAGCCGAGTGCGGGGTGCGCACGCTTTTTTGACCGCAGCGAAGTCTACGAGCTGTTCGCACTCAACAAGGCACAGCGGCGGCGTCTGGCCAATCAGCGCTTCGGCATGGTCTATCAGAATCCCCACCTTGGCCTCAATTTCGATATCTCTGCGGGGGGCAATATCGCAGAACGGCTGCTGATGTCGGACCTGGCCAATTACGCCGAGATCCGCCGTCGCGCCAGCCGCCTGCTCAGCCGCACCGAGGTGCTTGCCGAACGTATGGATGAGATGCCGAAGAACTTCTCAGGCGGCATGCAGCAGCGGGTGCAGATAGCCAAGGCGTTGGCCACCAACCCACCGCTGCTGTTTCTGGATGAAGTGACCACTGGGCTCGACCTCTCGGTGCAGGCGGCCATTCTCGATCTGATTCTGGAGATTCAGCAGCAGGCGCGTACCTCCATGATCGTGGTCACCCATGACCTGGGCGTGATCCGCCTGCTGGCTGACCGCACCCTGGTGATGAAGTACGGCCGGGTCATCGAGGCGGGCCTTACCGATCAGATCCTGGAAGACCCGCAACACGCCTATACGCAACGCCTGGTTGCGTCGGCGCTGTAAGGAGAGTGCGATGAAGGATGCTCCGATCCTGAAAGTGGAAGGCTATTGCAAGCAGTTCGCGCTGCATGAACAGGGCACGCTGATTCCCTCTTCTCATGAGGTGAATCTGACTGTCCACAAAGGAGGTCTGACGGCGCTGATCGGCCCCACTGGCAGCGGCAAGTCGACCGTGCTGAAGGGGATCTACCGCACCTATCTGCCGAGTGCCGGTCGATTGCGCTACACCACAGCGGCGGGAGAAGAGGTGGAGCTGGCGACTGCGGACGAGCACAGGATCCTCGAACTGCGTCGCGAGGAGATCGGCTTCGTCACCCAGTTTCTCCACTTCCTTCCGCGTCAGACTGCCGAACTGGTGGTGGCGCAGCCGCTGGTGCAGCGCGGACGTTCCCCCGAAGAGGCGCGAGCGGCGGCCCGCCATATCCTGGACCGGCTGAATCTCCCCAAGCGGTTATGGGGTATCTCCCCCGCCACTTTCTCCGGTGGCGAGAAGCAACGGGTCAATCTGGCGCGCGGCCTCATCGCCAAGCCTCGATTGCTGTTGCTCGATGAGCCCACGGCCAGCCTCGATATGAAGACCACGGATCGTGTGGTGAGGCTGCTTGAAGGACTGAAACGCGAGGGCGTGGCCATGCTGGCCATTTTCCATCAACCCGAATTGGTGGAGCGACTGGCCGACCAGGTGGTTGAACTCCAGCCGCCGGCCGCCGCGACTCCATCCCTTGAGGAGATAGCCTGATGAAAATGTATCTGACTCGCGCCCGTGTGGTGCTCTACGACGAGGTGTTGGAAGATGCCTCGCTGTTGATCGAGGAGGGTGTCATACGAGCGATCAACCCCGAATCCTGTGGTGAGGCACGAATCCAGGATCTGAAGGGTGAGCTGTTGATGCCCGGTATGATCGACCTGCACTGCGATGCATTGGAAAAGGAGGTCGAACCGCGTCCCAATGTGCACTTCCCCCTCGACTTTGCCTGCGCCCAGGCGGATAAGCGCAATGCGGCCGCGGGTATCACCACGGTCTACCATGCGCTCTCTTTCGCCAGTGACGAGCTGGGGGTTCGCAACACCCGGTTTGCCGCCCAGGTGGCGGAAGCGGTACACGACTGGCGCCCCCATGGCTTGGTCGACAACCGCGTTCACTGCCGTTATGAGATCACCGACGAGACAGGGGTGGCGGTTCTGCAGCAACTGCTGGCCGACAATGCGATGCACATGATCTCGATGATGGACCACACGCCGGGCCAGGGTCAGTTCAAGGATATGGCGGCCTACCGTGACTTCCTGACCCGCACCTACAAGAAGACCGCCGATGAAGTGGAAGTGATCGTTGAGCGCAAACTGGAGGCGGCCAGCGGCGCCTTCGCCCGTATGCAGACTCTGGCCCGCGATGCTCACCGGGCCGGTATCGCTGTGGCCAGCCACGATGACGACTCGGCCGCAAGGGTCGAGACCATGAGCGGAATCGGCGCCGACATCTCCGAGTTCCCGATCACTCTGGAGGCGGCGCAGGCAGCCAAGGCCGCCGGTATGTCCACTATCTTCGGCGCGCCCAACATACTGCGCGGCAAGAGCCAGTCGGGCTCCATGAAAGCGATCGATGCGATCCACGCCGGCGTGGCCGATTGCCTTTGTGCCGACTATGCCCCCGCGACCCTGATCGTGGCGGTATTGCGTATCCCGCAAGCGTCCGATCTCTCGCTGCCGGAGGCGGTGCGTCTGGTGACCGCCAATCCTGCAAGGGCGGCGAAGCTCGATGATCGCGGTGTCATCGAGGTGGGCAGGCGGGCCGATCTGATCGCCGTGGGACAACCCGGTGGCGTCCCCCAGGTGACCGATGCCTGGGTGCATGGCAAGCCAGCCTATCGGGCGCGCTACGACCATGGCTGAACTGTATTATGTCATCGGCGCATCCGGGGCCGGCAAGGACAGCCTGTTGAGCTATGCACGGGATCGCCTGCCGCTCAATGCGCCGGTGATCTTCGCCCACCGCTACATTACCCGGGGAGTCGATCTTTACGGTGAAAACCACGTCTCGCTGAGCCGTGAGGAGTTTACGCGCCGGGCGGAACGCGGTTGCTTCGCCATGCGCTGGCAGAGCCACGGCAACCTCTATGGCGTCGGTATCGAAATCGAACAATGGCTGGCACGGGGGCTCAACGTGGTGGTGAACGGCTCGAGGGCCTATCTGCCGCAGGCGTCTTCGCTCTATTGCGAACTGGTCCCGGTCCTGATCACTGCGGAGTACGGGTTGCTGCGCCGGAGGTTGCAGCGCAGAGGGCGCGAGAGTGATGATGAGATCGAAGAGCGGCTGAATCTGGCGCAGTCATTTGAAGAGCAGCTCACACACCCCCGCCTGCAAAGGATCGCCAACAACGGACGCCTAGAAATGGCTGGAGAAGAGTTGCTGCAATTGCTGCAAAGCGGACAGGCTCAGGCATGCGCTTGACCCTGCTCGGTACCGGCAGTGCGTCAGGCATTCCGGTATACGGATGCGATTGTGAAGCCTGTGCCGCCTCTCGGGCCGACCCCAAGCTACGACGCGGCGCCTGCAGCGCGCTGCTGGAGGTGGCCGGGCGGCAATATCTACTCGATGCCGGGCAGCCCAATCTTACCGAGCGCTTTGTGTCCGGCTCTCTGCACGGGATCCTGCTCACCCATTTTCACCCGGACCATGTGCAGGGTCTGTTCCATCTGCGCTGGGGCAGGGGGCTGCAGATCCCGATCTATTGCCCACCCGACTCAGAAGGCTGTGCCGATCTCTACAAACACCCGGGCATTCTCCGGTTCAGGCCGCTTCCGGCATTCGAAACTTTCAGTCTGGACGGGGTTCGAGCGACACCGCTGCCGCTGATTCACTCCAAGCCCACCTTCGGTTATCTGTTCGAATCTGCAGGGTGTCGTCTCGCCTATCTCACCGATACCAAGGGACTGCGGGAAGAGGTTCTCACACTCTTGATCCCTCCGCCGCTCGATCTCATGGTGATCGATTGCAGTTTTCCACCGGGAGTGGAAGGTGAGGGACATAACAACCTGGATGAGGCGCTTCGATTGCATGAGGTGATCGGGCCCGAGCGGACTGTCCTTACTCACATTGGGCACGATCTGCATCGATGGCTGATGGGGCATCTGCGAGAACTGCCCGCTGCCGTCTCTGTGGGAAGAGATGGGCAACAGGTATTCCCGCTTGTGTGATGCTGGAGAATGCTTACGTTCTGATCGGCGTCTCGGTGCTGATGCATGTGGCCTGGAATCTGTTGGCAAGGCAGGTCGCCCCGAGGGCCAATTTTCTCTGGTGGGGGTTGCTGGCTCATCTCCTGATGCTGGGGCCCTATGCGATCTGGCAACTGATCGCCGAGGTGAACTGGACACCGACTCTGGTATTGGCGCTGTCGATTTCTGCCGCCGCGAATACCCTCTATTTCATCGCTTTGAGGCGGGCCTACCACTATGCACCTGTCGCGCTCGTCTATCCCCTGGCACGTAGTTCTCCACTGTTGATCGCGCTCTGGGCCTGGCTCCTTTTCCGTCGGGAGATGTCGGCGGGGGAGTATGGCGCCATTGGGGTAAGTGTGTTCGGCCTCTGGATACTGGCGAGTTCATCCCGCGACGGCGACACCCGGCACGCGCTACCCTGGACCCTGGCAGCGGCGTTCGCCACCAGTCTCTACTCCCTCAGCGACAAGTCCGCTGTCGCCCACCTGCAAGGATTTGGTGTCCAGCTCGGATTCATCACGGTGGGATACGCAGTCTCCTTTGTGGGACTCACTCTGCTGCAGCGACGCGATACAGGCGACTGGGTACCATCTCTCAGGCCTGCCTGGTTCCCGCTGCTGACAGGTGGTCTCTGCATCGGTGTCGCCTACGCGCTGGTTGTGGGGGCAATGCGCGAACTGCCGGCTGCTTACGTGGTCTCCTTCACCAATGGCGGCATCGTATTGGCGGTGCTGCTGTCGATAGGCGTCTTTCGCGAGCGCGAACATTGGCGGCAACGACTGCTTGGTGCCGGCGTGGTCACTAGCGGGCTGGTATTGCTGGGATGGAGCGGATGAGATGGTACCGGGGGCGGGACTCGAACCCGCAAGGTATTGCTACCGGTGGATTTTGAATCCACTGCGTCTACCAATTCCGCCACCCCGGCGCGGAAGGGGGGGAGAATAACCCCTATTTTCCCTCTTTGGAAGAGGGTTCGGCCGCCTTGGGCTCGACAACACCCACCCGCGCAAAGGTTCACCATGGCGGCAGCGTCTCGGCACCGCTACGCGGAGTAGTTGATCTGCTGCGCGTCAGCCGGCCCCTGGTCGATGGTGCTGGACGGTTTGCCGAAATAGAAGCCCTGTCCGTAGCGAAACCCGAGGCTGGCCAACTGCTTGGCCGAGGCGGCGTTTTCGATGCCCTCCGCCACCAGCAGATGGCCGCAATCGAGGATCATCTGGGCCAGGTGGGTCAATATCGGATTGCTCTGGGTGTCGACGAGCCGGGTCAGGTTGATATCGAACTTGACCACGTCCACCGGCATGGTGCCCAGGTAGCGTAGCGAGGAGTAGCCGCTGCCGAAGTCGTCGAGAGCGATGCGGAAGCCCATCGACTGCAGGCGGCTCAGGTGGCTGCGGGCCGTCTGCATCTGGGTGATCAGGGCGGTTTCGGTGATCTCCAGCAGGATCTTGTAGTCATGCATGTAAGCGCACATCCCCTCCAGCCATTCGAAGAGATCGCTCTCGACCAGGGTCGGCGCTGAGATGTTGATGGAGATGCCGGTGCCGACGGGTACAGAGCCCTTGCGCAGGTCGTCCTGAATGCGCCGGAACACGGCCCGGTCGAGGTCGACCTCCAGGCCTCTGGCCTCGATCAGGGGGAAGATATGGGACGGCATGATCAACTGCCCTTCGTGGACGATACGGGCCAGGGCTTCGAAGTATTGGGGCTGGCCGGTGCGCAGGTCGACGATGGGTTGGTAGTGCATCATCAGGCCGGTGCCCTGGGAGACGGCGGCGAAGACCGCACTGTTGGTGCGGTTGGAGAAGAGTCCCTGGGTCGTCTCCGCCATGTGCTCCGAGAATTGGGCGATATTCGACTGTCCCGGGCGCTTGGCATGGTAGATGGCCGTGTTCGCCTGCCACTGCAGCGAGGCCAGGCTGGAGGCATCGCTGGGACGCGTGTGCGCGATGCCCATGCTGATGCGCACCGGTTCCCGTATGCCGAGTTTATCGAAGGGATAGCGGCTGACCGCCATGTGCACCTGCTTGGCGATCTGCATCGCCTTGCGGGGATGGCAGCCGATGAGGACCGCGGTGAACTCGTCGCCACCGAGGCGGAACAGCTGGTCGCGACTCGGTAGGTTGCTCCTGATCAGTTGGGAGACGGTGATGAGCAGCTCATCGCCCACCTCATGGCCGTAGGTGTCGTTGATGGCGCGAAAGTGATCGACATCGAACAGGATCAGGCTGACACGCCCGCGTCCGCTCTGAAATACATCGTTGATCTCGTGCCAGAACTCATCGAAGGCGCTACGGCTTCGGGCGCCGGTCAGGGGGTCGTGATGGGTCAGGTTCTGCAGTTGCCGGTTCTTTTCCGTGAGTGTGGTGCTGACGTCGCTCAATTGGTTGTGGTAGTCGATGAGCGACTGACGGATCTTGTCCAGCTCCCTGATCAGGAGCGGCTGCTCGAACTCCTGGTGCACCGGTTCCCTCGGGTTCTTTTTCAATGAATCGATCTGTTGCGCGATGCGCAGAATCGGCCGGCTCATGATGCGGGCGGCCAGAGGAAAGATGATCAAGCTGAGAATGGCGGCCAGACTGGCCAGTGTGGTCACGGTTTTGGTCATCACCCGGCGCAGTTTGTCGGCATACTCGTCGCTGTTGAGCTGATAGTGGATCAGAGGCTTGAGGTCCTGCCCGCTGATCTTCTCATTGAGTTTGTTGTCGACACTCAGGGTTTCCACATTGACCAGGTTGAACTGTCCACTGGCGAGGAAGAGGGGAAAGATACGACTGAGGGTGGCCACATAACCGAAAGTCCGATTCCGCTCGTTGTCACTTACCGGTTCAATCATCACCAGCAAGGGCTCGAACTGATTCATCAGCACATATTCCCGGTCCTTTTCGCTATCGATGGCGTGCGGAAGCAGGGCGGTGTCGACCAGATTCAGCATCCGGCCCTTGTTGTCGTAGAGTGCGACGTCGATGACATAGGCCGAGACCAGGTCGTTGGTCTTTGCCCGATGGCGGTACCAGTAGCTGTAAAAGGTCGGATTGTGCAGCTGTTGGCGCACCTCCTCCCATTCGGCCAGGAGTCGGGTCTGGTTTCGGATCTTATCGATACTCAGAGTGAGACCGCGTTCGATCTCCGCTTCCGCCCGGGCTCGGCTGGTCTGCTGGAAGGTACTGTCGAGCTGGTCGATCTGCTGGAAGGTGATACGGCCAAAGACGAACAAAAGAATCAGAAACAGGACAACAAAGAAAGCCGTAAAAAGTGTGATGGATAGCGGCTTGAAGTGGGTTTTCATTTTGTTCGTTCTTCAATGAACTACCGTTCTAATAGTTTTTGTATGCTGTCCACGAGGTCGAATTCGTACTCATGGTCGAAAAAGTGATTGGCGCCGGGTATCTCAATCACCTCCGCACCCACCAGCCCCAATGAGGGCAGCCAATCATTCCCCAAGCGGTGGTCATCACCACCTAAGATAATTGTCGGCTCGATGGCCAGATTTTTTAGCGCTTCAAGCGTTTTATTACTATCCCAGGAGACATAGGAGAGGTAGTTTTCCGGAGTGGTGGTGTAACTGTCGCAATAGGCCAGTCGATAGTGCGTGAGTGAGTTGTCGCCCTTTTCCAGTTGTTCCTGCGCGCGCTGACGTTCTGCTGTGTTCTCCTTGGCGATGGGGCCCTGGACGAACGCGACCAGGCTGATGAGAATCGCCCGCTCGACCGGAGGCTCAGGCTCCTCCGCCAGGTAGGCCAGGAGCTGGAGACTGCCCGCGCTGTGCCCGATGAGGGTGGGGCTTTTGCCAGTCCGATGCTGCAACCAGTTGATCCAGAAGTTGATCTCCTCTATGTCCTGATCCATTGAGTGGGAATGGATCGCCTCACAGGCCAGGCTCTGGCGGCGGTTGTCTATACCCAGGGTCAGTGTGGGCAGGAGCACGGTGTATCCCATATCCTGGAGGGCCTCGCCAAGGCGGCGAACAGTGAAGAAATCCCGGGTCTGCAGAAAGCCGTGCAAGAGGAGAATCGCCTTGTTCTGCGGCTCTCCCGGCAGCAACAGTGCGTTGGCTATGAAGCCGGAAGCCTGTTGCTCGGCAACGAGTTCGCTGCGGGCGGGTGTTGTGGTCAGCAGCAAACAGCAGGTCAAGAGTGTGCCGAACAGTGAGCGCCATTGAATGAATATGCTCATGGATCCTCCTTGGAACTGCATAGGGACCTGTCGGTAACTCCTCTTGTCTTGGTCAAAATTCTGGCTGGTGAGGAACTCCCTTCCCGATCAAATCCATTTCCTAATCATAGTTGTAATATTCCAATCCCAGATCTACAAGAGGGTTCCGCCATTACACGGTTGATTTGAACCATGAGTCACACTCTTTTCCCGCTCGGGTGAGAGATTCACCCGCATCTCTGCCGCGTGTTACCATCCGCGCCCTATGCATCTGTCTGATTTTGATTATGAACTGCCGGAATCGCTCATCGCTCAATACCCAGAGGTCGAGCGGAGTCGTAGCCGTTTGCTGGCGCTGCTCGATGGCGAGCCGCAGGCGAAGGATATGCAATTCAGGGAGCTCCCCTCACTGCTGCGGGCCGGTGACCTGTTGGTATTCAACAACACCCGGGTGATGCCCGCTCGACTGTTCGGGCGCAAACAGACCGGGGGTCGGGTCGAATTGCTGATCGAGAGGGTGATTTCCGAGCGGCAGGCGCTGGCTCATCTGCGTTCCAGCAAGAGCCCCAAACCCGGTGGTCTGCTGCTGGTTGGAGGATCCGAACGCAAGGTCGTGGTGGAAGGGCGTCGGGATGCCTTGTTCGAGCTTCGTCTCGAGCAGGGCGATTTCCATGAACTGATGGCCGAGGAGGGGCATATGCCCTTGCCACCCTATATCCAGAGGGATGACAGCGTCTTCGATCAGGAGCGCTACCAGACCGTCTATGCCCTGCGTCCGGGTGCGGTTGCGGCGCCGACAGCGGGGCTCCATTTCGATCAAAACATGCTCGACCGCTTGTCGGCGCTGGGCGTGGAACAGGCGCAGCTGACCCTGCATGTCGGAGCGGGTACTTTTCAACCTGTGAGGTGCGAAAACCTCGACGATCACGTGATGCACAACGAGTGGGTGGAAGTCGATGAGGAGGTTTGTCGCAAGGTAGAGCAGGCGCGAGCGGCAGGGGGGCGCGTTGTCGCGGTGGGCACCACCAGCGTCAGGAGCCTCGAGGCCGCCTCCGCCAGCGGAGAATTGCGCCCCTATCGAGGTGAGACCCGGCTCTTTATCCGGCCAGGGTACCGTTTCCGCAGTGTGGATGCGTTGATCACCAATTTCCATCTGCCCAAGTCAACACTATTGATGCTGGTTGCCGCTTTTGCCGGACATGAACGGGTGATGAGGGCCTACCGCCATGCCGTGGAGCAGCGCTACCGCTTCTTCAGTTATGGCGATGCGATGTTTCTGACCCCGAGTCGACAGGCTAAGTAGAGCGCAAAAAAAAAAGCGCGGCTGGGTGCCGCGCTTAAGAATTCCACCAAAGGAGGATGGAGGAGTGTGAGCTGACTCGGCTGGCGAATCAGCACATAAAAAGTTTCTAATATGCTGTGTGGGTTGTCAAGTTTTTTAGGGAAAACCCTAATAACTGGTTCACATTTTTTTCCTGGGCGACCGCATCGGAACCCAGGTCCATGGTCAGGTCTTTTGACCAAGAGAGCAGGATGAAATTCGAAGTTTTTCAAACAGATGGTGCTGCGCGACGCGGCAGGTTGCAGTTTTCTCGCGGAAGCGTGGAGACCCCCGCCTTCATGCCGGTCGGTACCTATGGGACGGTCAAGGCCATGACACCGGAGGAACTGGTCGACCTGGGGGCCGAGATCATCCTCGGCAATACCTTCCATCTGATGCTGCGTCCCGGAACCCGGGTGATTCAACGCCATGGGGATCTCCATGGGTTCACCCATTGGGAAAGGCCGATTCTGACCGACTCCGGCGGTTTTCAGGTCTTCAGCCTGGGCGATATGCGCAAGATCAGCGAGGCCGGTGTCACCTTCCGTTCCCCCATCGACGGCAGCAGGGTCTTCATGGGACCGGAGGAGTCGATGCAGGTGCAGCGGGCGCTGGGCTCCGATATTGTGATGATCTTCGACGAGTGTACCCCTTACCCCGCATTCGAGCGCGAGGCCCGCGACTCCATGGAACTATCGCTGCGCTGGGCGGCGCGCAGCAAGGAGGCCCATGGAGACAATCCGTCAGCCCTGTTTGGCATCGTGCAGGGCGGAATGTTCGAAAGCCTGCGTGGCGCATCCCTCGACGGGCTCCAGTCCATCGGTTTCGACGGCTACGCCGTGGGCGGCCTCTCGGTGGGCGAGCCACCGGAGGATCGCTGGCGGGTATTGGACTATCTCGGTCATGAGTTGCCAGCCGACAAACCCCACTATCTGATGGGCGTGGGTACACCCGAGGATATCGTCGAGTCGGTGCAACGTGGTATCGACATGTTCGACTGCGTGATGCCGACCCGCAATGCGCGCAACGGCCATCTCTTCACCCACCACGGGGTGGTGAAGATCCGTCACGCCGCCCACCAGTACGACGAGAGTCCCCTGGATCCGTTATGCGACTGCTACACCTGCCGCAACTACAGCCGCGCCTATCTGCGTCATCTGGACAAATGCAACGAGATTCTCGGCGCGCGGCTCAACACCATCCACAATCTCTACTACTACCAGAAACTGATGCGGGATGTCCGCAAGGCGATCGAGGAGGGCCGGCTGGCCGCGTTTGCGCGGGAGTTCTATGACCTGCGCGCCGGTGATTGAACTTATGACAGGGGCTCTGTCACGGAGAAGGCATCATGGATGTGATCCTATGGATATTGGTTTATATCGCAAGCGTACTGTTCTGGGTTTGGATACTCCGTTGGGGTGGTGCGGAATGGCTTGAGGGCTGGAAAGCCTGGGCAGCGATTGGCTGGTTTGCCGGACACTGGAAGGCAGAGCAGATCAGGTTCTATGCTTGGCTGTTGCTGATTCTCGAAACAGTGGGTTTCGTCGTGGGTCTATTTGTGCCTGATCTGCGTTTCGCGACAATGATGCGATAGTGGAATGGCATTTACATAAAACCATAACCGCTGTCATTCCGACGTAGGCCGGGATTCACCACGTAGCCTGGATGCAACGAGTGAATCTGGGGGGATCGAAGCGCCTGCTGCCCTGGATTACGCTACGCTCCATCCAGGCTACACAACCAATTCCCCTGGGGGGTTTACTCGGGATGAGATGGCGATGCTTGGTTCGCCATGCCTTTGGACATGTGCATCTCGCCCCGATTGTCGATGATTACTGCCTCCACATCGTCCAACCGGTCGATCAGGGCGAGGCCCTCTTTCAGGCCAAGCACGAAGACACTGGTCGAGAGGGCGTCGGTGCGGGTGGCGTTGGGGCCGAGAATGGTGACACTGCGCAGTTCCCCGGCCGAACGGCCGGTCTTGGGACTGATGATGTGGTGATAGCGCACCCCATCCTTTTCGAAATAGCGCTCGTAGTCACCCGAGGTGGAGATGGCGGTCTCCGACAGGGGCAGCACGGCGGCCAGACCCTGTTTCTTGCGCGGAGCCTGAATGCCGATGTGCCAGGGGCGGCCGCGATGGTCGCCCAGCAGACGGCTGTCGCCGCCGGCGCTGATCAGGGCATGCTCGATGCCGTGGTGCTGCAGGATGCCGATGCCGCGATCGACCGCATAGCCTTTGGCAATTCCGCCCAGGTCGATGCGCATTCCGGGGCGCTCGAAGTGAACCGTCAGCGTTTGTGGATCCAGCGTCACCAGCCGGTAGTTGATCAGGGGCAGGGCGTCGACAATGGCCTGCTCACTGGGTTTGATGCCCTTGCGGTAGTCGTACTGGTAACCGATCGAGGCGAAGGTGATGTCGAAGGCGCCGGCGGTCAGCTGCGAGTACTCCAGCGAGGTTTGTAGCAGGTCGAAGAACTCTCTCGATATGTTCACCGGTGCAGTAGCCGCATCCCGGTTCACACGATAGAGTTCGCTGCTCTCGATGTATGGGCTCAGGGCTTGATCGAGGCGGTGAAATTCCGCCAACACGGCATCGATGGCGCGTTCCGCTTCCTGCTCGTCACGGTGCCATACCTCAACCCCGATGCGGGTACCCATGATGCCCACCTGCCGGCTGAACCAGGCTGCCGATGACGGTGTGGTGAAAATCACCGCCATCAGCAGCCAGGCGAGTGCGAAGCCTCTTGCGCTCATGCAGGGCCTGAGATCGGCCGTCAAGAGGGCAGGAAGTCGATGGGGTAGGAGACGATGGCGGTATCCACATCCTTGGCCGCGAACTTGAACAGCTTGATGCGTGAGACCAGTTTGCGCTCCAGCGCTTCGTCGTTCAGTTCCGAAGAGACGACGCGGCATTTGGTGACGCGGCCATCGGGGGCGATGGTCAGCTCAAGCACCACCTTGCCGCGCAGGGTCGGATCCTTGCGCAGGGCCCGGTTGTAAAGGGCGTAGACCGCGCCCTTGTTCTGGTCGAAAACGGTCTGGATCTCTTCCCGCGTACGGTTGCCCTTGTGATTCTTGCCTGTGCCCTTGCTGCTGGCGTTCTGGGCCTGCTTGGCCTGGGCCGCGCGGCTCGAGACTTGGGTCGTGGTGCGTCCTCCCAGGCCCTGGCCACCGGTATCCCGACTCAGCGCCGCGGTATTGATGCCACCGCTGCCCTGGGCCGCGCCGGAAGTGATGATGGAGCGCGTGGCGGCGGTCGCCTTCTGCCCCGTCGTGGCCCGTTTCTGGATACCCGCGGTCGAGGGCACGGCGGGCTCCTCACGCAGATCGGCCAGTTGATCGGCAAACGCCAGCAGGCCGGAACTGGCGGCCTTCTTGCGCGCCTGTTCCGTGGAGGAGGGCGGTGGCTTCTGTTTCGCCACCTGGGGTTCCGGCTTCTTCTCCGGTTCGGGCTTTTTCGCCTCCTTCGGCTTCTCTTTCTTGGGCTCCGGCTTCTTCTCCTCGACGACCTTCGGCTTCGGCTTGGGCTTTGGCGGCGGCGCCTTTTTCTGTTCCAGGATCAGGCGCGCCAGACGCGGCGGCAGCGTCTGCTTCTTGAAACGCTCCTTCTCGGGCAGGTCGATCACCGGCACGATCGTGCCCAGCAGCAGGGCGATCAGCAGCACGACGGCGGTGATCAGATAGAAGCGGCGCTCGTCCTTGTCCAGGGTGCTCCAGGGCAACTGTGCGGTGTGACGGTAGGAGATGCTCACAACGTCTGCCCCCCTTCCACCGTTTTGGCCTGCTGGAGTACGGCCAGGGAGACATGGGGGTAATCCGATTCGGCGCAGGTGGCCATGACCCGCTTCAGCAGATCGTAGGGGATCTCCTTGTCGCCCATGATGGTGATATTTCCGCTGAAGGGCTCCAGGGTGCTCGCCTTGGCGTGATCGGCGTGACGCTGGAGCTCCTCTTGCAGAGAGGGCAGCAGGGTGCCCTGCGGCAACGGCTGGCTGAGGTCGAGGATGTGGCGGCCCTGCACCAGGATTTCGTTGCGGTTGACCATCACCACCAGGGTCTCTTTAGGCTTCTGCTCGGCCTTGGCTTCAGGCAGGCTCAGCGCCTTGGCGTTGGGCAGCACCTGCACCTCGCCCGAGTTGACCAGCAGGAAGAACACCAGGATGGTGAAAATATCCATCAACGAGACCAGGTTGAGCACCGCTCTGCCCTTGTTTCGTTTGTGGTGGCGATCCATTCGCTTCGCCCGGCGCGACATCTTCATGAGGCGTTACCTTGTGCCGTGACTTGCGGGGGCGCATCGCCCAGAGAAATCTCCGGAAACAGCTCTGCCTGTACCAGGGAACCGGCTTCGAACTGTTCGGTCATGCGCACAGCGTCCATGACCTTGACCATGGTTTCGTAACTCGTTTGCGGCTCTGACAGGATGAAGGCGTTGCGTTTCTCGGGAAACCGGACCTTGATCTGCACCAGCAGATCGTTGAGCGCCTTGAGATCGTAGCCGCCGGCGTCGTTGTGGATGCGCTTGATCAGGCCGCCCGCTTGGTCCGCCACCTCCAGGCTGTCCTTGCGGATGATCACCTCGAGCTGCAGCTCCTTGATCGCCTGCAGGGCACCTTCACTGGCCGGCGGCAGGTAGAGCTCGAGGATGGAGAAGCGGTTGAAGGCCGCCGTAATCAGCAGAAAAGGGATCAGGATCACCATCAGATTGAGGAAGGCGGTGATGTTCAGCCCCTCCTCGTGATTATGGTGACGCAGACGTTTTCTCATGCGTTGCTCCGTGCGGAATAGGCCTTCTCGTTGAAGATGTTGAGAAACTTGACCGAGGCCATCTCCAGGCTGTCGACCAGCTGGGTGGTCTTGCTCTGCAGCAGGGCGTAGACCAGCAGCAGCGGAATCGCCGCCATCAGGCCGAAGGCGGTGGTGTTCATGGCCACCGAGATACTGGCGGAGAGCAGGTCGGCCTTCTCGGCGGGATCGGCGTTGGAGACCGCGGTGAAGGCCTGGATCAGACCGATGATGGTGCCGAGCAGTCCCAGCAGGGTGGCGATATTGGCCAGAGTGCTGAGATAGTGGGTGCGCTTCTCCATGCGCGGGATGGCCTCCATCAGCCCCTCTTCCATGGCGACCTCCACGTCGTCGCGGCGGCGTGCGGTGCGGGCCCGGGCCAGACCGTAGGTGAGCATGGTGCCCATGGCGGTCTTGGACTTGCTGGCGGTGTCCATGGCCTGTTTGAAATCACCGCTGTTGAGCATCGGCAGAACCTTTTTCCAGGTTCGCTTGTTGCTACCGGTGACCAGGGTGAGGTAGAGCCAGCGCTCGATGGCAATGGCCACGCCGCCGGCGAAGATCAACAGGATGGGGTACATGAACATCCCGCCTTCCTGGAAGAATCGGATGATGGATTCGAAAAGCTCCATGGGTTTCTCCGTACTAGTCTCTTGAGTTACGAGTGTGTCTGTGGGCTCGGCCGTTCATCGTCGATCGGCATACATGCCCGGATTCTTTACGGTTTTTCGCCGAATGTCTGGTACCAATCCACACGTCTGCGAAACACATCACGGTCCAGAGGAACCAGAAGCTCCTCCATCGTGGTCATCTCCGGCGGCATCATGCCGGTGAGCCGCTTGGCCTGGCGCCAGGGCACCACGTAGAGCACGTTGGGCGACTCCTTGTTGCCGAAAATGGCGGCTCCCTCCATCTCCAGGCGCTGCTCGGCAAGGCTCTGTTGCGAGAACCCCAGGAGCAGCATCAGGCCGAGCAGGAGGGTGGCCGGATGGGACAGGTGTTTGATACGCATGTCTATTTCCCTCCGTCCACGCGGCGTTCGAGATCGAGGATCCAGCCCTCGATCTCCTGGTTTGGCGCCTCCGCCAGCTTCTGGCAGAGGCGGTATTGCTCGAGCGCCTTGGCCGGCTCGGCCAGATAGAGGTCGTAGAGGATGCCTAGGTTGCGATGCGCCAGCAGATAGACCGGCTCGAGCGTCAAGGCCTGCTGGTAGGCCTGTTCCGCCTCCTGGAAACGCCCCTGCAGGCGCAGGGCCACACCCAGCTGGTTGTGGGCGGGCGCGCTCTGGGGATTGCGTGACAGGGCCTCGCGAAAGGCCTTTTCCGCCGCAGCCGGATCGTTCTGTTTCAGGTGGATGATGCCGAGATTGGTCAGCGGGCCCGCCAGTTCGGGATGTTCGTCCGCGAGGTTTTGAAACTGCTGTTTGGCCTGATCCAGGTCTCCCTGGCGCAGGCTGAGCAGGGCTTCTTCAAAGCTGCGTTGCAGGGCGCTGTCGGCAGGCTTCTCCGCCGTCCCGGCGGCGCCGGGCTTGGCTGTCGTGGTGGAGGGCAGCGAACTGCAGCCGCCGATCAGCAGGGCGGCGCAGAGGGCCAGGCCGAATGATCTAATTGATGGCATCGACACCCTCCTCGTTCTGTTCCTGTTTGGCGTAGCGGGCCGGCAGCAGTTTAGCCAGGGCGGCGAAGCTCTTCTTGACCCATTCGTCGTAGATGCCCTGGGTGGTCAGCTTGGCGTTCGATTCGTAGACCGCGATCGCCTTGTCCTCGAAGGGGTAGGCCTGCTCCTCCAGCAGGATCTCGTACTGCTCGAGCTCCTCCGCGTTGAGGCCTTTGGGGCGTTCCGATTTCATCAATGCCGCGCCGAACTGCTGGTAGAGCTCGCCGATGTGGTAGGTGGCGGCGCTGGTGACCTCGGCGATGCCGTATTCGGCGGCCCGCTTGTAGCCGGCGATGGCGCTCTGCATCTGGTCCTTCTTGCGCTTGAGGTTCTTCTCCAGCGGCGCCTTCAGGGCGATGCGCTTGAACATTTCATGCTCCGGCTCGGCCAGACGCAGCGAGGCCTGCGCGGCCAGGTAACGGCTGCGGTCGGTACGCAGCTTGCCGGCGCCGGCGTCGGCTTCGATCAGCTGTTCGAGCCAGTGGTCGCGCTGCTTGGGCTTGCCGTTCTTTTCGTAGAGACCGGCCAGCTTGTGGCGCGCCTCCATGGCGGGCTCGAGGGGGATCGGGAACTGCTCCACATAGCGGCTGTAGGCCTCGATGGCCTTGGCCTCCTGGCCGGCCTTCTCATACAGTTCCGCCGCCTGCCAGCCGGCGGCCTGGCGCAGTTCGGGGGTCTCGCCCTCGGCCGCGATGGTGGTCAGCTCGGCCGCCGCCTTGAGGGGTTGATCGGTCTCCAGGTAGGCGGTGGCCAGTTTGCTGTTGACGTCGGCCATCAGCTCGCTGTCGGGATAGCGCTTGCGGAAGGCCTCGAGAATCTCGGCCGAGCGTGTCCAGTCGCCGCTGGCGATGAGGCTGGCCGCGGCGTCGTATTCGGCGGTGGCGCGTATCGAGGCTCCGGGCACCAGGCTGGAGACCCGCAGGAACTGACTGGCGGCGCCCTGCTGGTCGCCCTGCTCACGCAGGGAGGCGCCCTGCTGGTAGATGCTGGCGGCGAGGCGCTCCTCGAGCGCCTGGCGCTGCTCGTCTTTCTTCGGCAGCAGGGCCAGAGCCTGTTGGTAGCCCACTTCGGCGGCGGCGTAGTCCTTCTGTTCGAACGCGGCGTGGGCGGCCACGGTCCAGGCGGTGCGCCGCAACTCGCTGTCGGCGGGCGGCTGCAGATTGACCACCTGCAGGGCGGCGCCCCTGGCACGGCCCAGATCGTTCATCTCCAGCAGCTGTTCGGAGGCCTTGGTCAACACCGCCGGCATGCGTGGATCCTGGGGAAACACGCCGCTGAAGCGCAGGGCGCTCTCCACTTCCCGCTTGCGCCAGGCCGGTTTCTGCGCTTCTTTCAGCTGTTTCTCCTGTTCGGCATAGGCGAGCAGGGCGGCGTAACCGGCCTCGGCCCGCTTGTCGTGGGGCGGCAGGGTATAGGCGCTCTGCTCGTAGGCCGTCACCGCGTCAGGATACTGTTTGAGTTCGAACAGCAGCTCGGCGAGCAGGAAACTGATACTGCCGGCGGTCGGGTCGTCCGGGAAGGAGTCGAGGTAGAGACGGTACCAGTGGGCCGCCTCGCGGCCCTCACGCTCCTGGTCGGCTGCCGCCTTCGGTGTGTTGAGCTTGGCGCTCTGCTGCGCCAGGGCGTGGTGATACTCGGCCAGCTCCTTGAGGTAGCTGCGCAGCTGGGCGTTCAGCCAGGTGCGGTCGGCCTCGTCGAGCTGCTGCCGGAACTCGCTGTGCACGGCATAGCGCTGGGTGAAGGCCTTCTTGCTCTCCAGGGCCTGACTGGGAAAGTTGTTGTCGGTGTAGATCTGCACCACCTTGACCGCCAGGCGGGGCGACTGGGGGTGGGCCGGATCGAGGTCGACGAAGGCCAGGTAGGCGTCGGCCGCGTCTTGGATGCGCTCCTGCTTCAGATAGAGGTCGCCCAGGCCGCGATAGACCATGTATTCGTAGTTGCGGTGTCCCTTTTCGCCGAAATAGCGGCTGATGCGCTGGGTGCCGCCCAGTTCGGAAAAGGTCAGACTGATGACCCGCAGAGTCTCTTGCAGCAGAGCCCGGTCGGCATCGGAGACCTGGCTCAGATCGACCCGCTGGCCGCTGCCGAGCTTGCGGTCGAGCAGCTCGGTGAAGGAGTCGAGGCCCTGTTCGATATGACCCTGTTTGAAGCGGGACCAGCCGTGCTTGAGCAGGGCGCGGTCGTAGAAGGGGGAGTCTTCCGACTGTTTGAGGATGGCGCCGTAGGCCTGTTCCGCCCGCGCGAACTGCTGCATGACGAAAAAGCGCTCGCCGCGGCGGAACTGCCCCTCCTGCCAGTGGGGGCTGTCGGGATGGTGATCCACCAACTCCTGCAGGCGGACCATCATCTTGTCCAGCTCGCCGTTGAGCTCATAGGCGCGTGCCAGCTGGTAGAGCACCAGGTCGCGGGAAGGGTAGTTGGGTTCCTTCTCCAGCAGTTGTTCGTAGAGACGGATCGACTTTTCGAGATCCGCCTGTTCGACGGTCGCCGAGTCGGACTGCATCAGCTGGGTCTCGCTCTGTTCCAGCTCCAGATCGGCCAGCCGGCGGGTGGCCTCGCTGCTCAGTCGGCGGTCCGGATTGAGCTCCAGCAGGGCCTTGTAGTTCTGGATCACCTCCGCGCGATCGGCGGCGGTGAGGGGGCGTTTCTCGATCTGGATCTCCTGTTTCTCAAGATTGGCCAGCGTGGGTTCGTCGTCTCCCCGCCCGAGCAGGCCGGAACAGCCGGCGAGCTGGCTGGCGACGATGATAGCGGCGAGCAGCCTCTTCATGGCTTGCCGTCCTCCCCTGCGCTGACGCTGTCGAGCAGGCTGGCAACGCCGAATCGAGCCTGGATCAGATAGTCGTGGAGCAGGGTTTTACGCTGTTCCAGGGTCTCCACCGCCATCTGCTGCAACTGCTCGCTCTCCTTGACGCGCAGCTTCGCGACCTGTTCCAGCAGTGCCGGAATGCCGGCCTCCAGCTGCTCGATACGTTGGGCGTAGCCTTCGAAGCGGCCCTTGGTCTCTTCTCGCGCCCGCGCCAGACCGGCCTCCAGTTCGCGGGTCTTTTCCAGGGTCTGATCCAGTTCCGTCATCTGCTTTTTCAGCGTCCAGATCCGTTGCGGATGTTCGGTCACACTGCGCCAGACCAGAATGCCGCGCATCAGTCGGGAGATCTCCTGTTGGGCCTGCAGCTGACCGCCGGCGCCGAATTGCTCGATCAGCGCGTCGATGCGGTCGAGGCGGGCCAGCCACTGTTTCTCGTCAGCGGTGGTGAGGATGAAGGGGGGTTCTTCCGGCGAGGCGGCTCGATCGTACTGATTCTGCAGTGCTTCATGTTCCTGCTGCATCGACTGCAGCCGGTTGCCCTCAAGATAGGCGTCGACCTTGGGGGTCTGCTCCGAGTAGGCCTGCAGCTGAACCGCCAGCATCTCCCGGTAGGTTGTGATCTTCTCCTGCCATTGATGGAGATTGCGCTCCAGCTGACGCAGGTCGCTGTAGTCCTGCAGGCGTTCGATGAAGGCGTTCTTACTGAGCAGTATCGGCAGCTGGGCTTTGAGCGCCAGCAGCTCGGGCGAAGCTTCCGAAGTCTCGGAATTCTCCAGCAGCATGTTGGGGAAAGTGCTCTGTTGAACCTGCACGATCACGCCGTCCAGCGCGCTCAAGGCCGAGTCGTAGCGATCGATGGCGTCACGGTAACCCTGCAGCGACTGCTGTTCCGCCTCGAGCAGGGAGAGTGCGTAGGGAATGGCCAGCTGCACCTCGAGGACCGCCGGCTCCTGAGTATTGCGCTCAGCCAGCATCTTCCAAGGCACCAGGGCCTGGGCCGGTTGGTTCATCTTCAGCGAGGCCCAGCCGGCGCCGAGCAGTGCCTGGCTGCTGGCGGCTCCATTCAGCCTCACCCGCTGAAGCGCCTCGAGTGCGCTTTCGGGCTGCTCGGATTCCAACAACAGGTATCCGAGTACCAGGTTGGCGCGATCACGGATCGAACGCATCTCGTTCGATTCGACTTTGGCGCTACCGATCTCCTCCAGCAGGGCGATACCCTGCTCTCGTTCGCCGGTGCGCAGCAGTGCGATGGCACGGTTGTATTGCCCGTACTCGGACCAGTCGCTCTTCTCCGACAAGGCCGAAAGGGTCTCCACCGCCTCGCCGTTCTCGGCGTCGAGCAGCTGCAGCAGGCCCATCAGATTGATGCGTTCGTCCCGGGCCTGGGTCTCGAGTGCCTCGCCGGCCTTGCTGAGGGCCTGCTTGGCCGCTTTCTGATCACTGCGGCGATGGCGCGACTTGGCCAGCTGTAGCCAGGCACGGCTCTGCAGTTCGGGGGTGGCGGAGCGGGTCAGCACCCGTTCGAACAGGGATTCGGCGGTGTCGGGCATGCCATAGGCGAGATAGAGGCCGCCAAGCAGCAGTTCAGGCTCGTCCTCATAGGCCTGCATCAGCCCCTGCTTGCGGGCAGCCAGGATATGCACGATGGCCTGGAAGTAGTTCTCCTGGTAGAGCTGATAGAGGGCTTCACCATAGTGAAGGTCTTTCAGTTCCTGAGGTTCGCCGGTCTTTACCTCTGCGTGTGCGGTAAGGGTGAGGCAGAGTGAAGCAGTCAGCAGCAGGCGTCTGAGCGGGCTGGATCGCAAGGGATCACTCCCACTCCCGGATCTCGAAGTCCGGCTGCTGCATGGCGACGCTGTCGACGATCTTCAGTTCGAGGTATTTGGGGCCGATTCCCTTGCTGAAGGTGACCGTGGCTCCCCGTTTGTAGTCTCGTCCCTTGGGACCGACGCCAGTGAAGAAGGCTACCAGTTCGTGATCACCCGACTTTATGTTGCCGAGATAGAGCCGTTGTACACCACCTCTCTGCAGTGCTTTGACTTCGCGTTCGGTGTAGAGATGGTTTGCGAGTTCCTTGTCGTCGATCTGCAGCTGTACCGAGTCGAGTTTGAAATAGTTGCCGATATCCATCGACAGGAAGACCGAAACCTGGGTGTTACCGGGGAAGAGCATCTCCTCTTCAAGGATGAAGAGTTCACGGTTGACTTCCAATACCGCCTGTTTGAGATCCTGGACCTGTTGATCGAGAGCCTTTCCCTGACTTTCAGCGGATTCGGCGGCCGCCAGTGTGACGCCGAGACTGAAAACGAGGGAGAGAAGGGTGCGTATGAGGATTTTCAAGGTAGCGGTCCCGGTTGGTAAAGCCCTACGGTAAGCCTATAAATCTATATGAATTAGTGCTTTGCGTTTGCGATCATAGTCACAGCTTGAATCTGAAAATTGGTTCTATTTTCCCAAATGCGAATCATAGCGGAACTGTGTTCCTATCGCTACGCCGACATCCAATCTGTAGCCGTCAAGGGGCGTCTCACGCCCCGCCAAAACAACAGGCTCTGCCTGGGTAAGGTTGTTTGAAGGTGCAACTGTGTTAGCCTGCATCCAACGTTGAAGGCACGACTCATTACCTTCCAAACGAGGCTAGCATAAATCATCAACACGCAGCTTCCCAGTTGTGGCTGAGGCGGCGGTGTCAGGACTTCGATGAACGACCACAAACTCCATCTTCGCCGGGATCTCCGGCACTCTGCTGACCGCGGAAGACTCACTGTCTGTTCCAGCCCTTACCTGCTCTTGGGAGCCTGCATCATGGCGGTGCTCTTTGCGGACGGCAATGCTTTTGCGCAGCAGGAGATGTTGAGTGAGCCGTTCAACGTCAGAAACCAGAATCCATTCATCATCGTCTATGGCCTCCCCGGTGCGGCGCCGACCCGTCTCTTGACCGGGGGTGAGTCGAGTCTGCAGATCCAATTCGATGTCAGCAACCACTCGAAGGGTTCCGAGACGCCGCAAGAGCATATCGTCCTGGATGGGGAGAGCTACCGTCTGGCTATGATCTATCGTCGGGGTCTGGGTGACGGTTGGCAGGCGAGTGTGGAACTGCCCGTGATCGGACATCGTCCGGGCATCATGGACAACTTCATCGAGGGCTGGCACGACACGCTCGGGCTTTCCAACAGTGACCGGGAGCCCTGGCCCAAGAACCGACTGCTTTTCAGCTACAGCAGAAACGGCGAGATTGTGGCCGAGTTGGCGGATGGCTCGACCGGGCTGGGGGACCTGCAGCTGCAGCTTTCGAGACAGCTTATGGTGTCGGAAGCGGGGAGGCGCCTGGCCCTGCATGCGAGTCTCAAGCTGCCGACCGGCGATGCCGATCATCTGCAGGGCAGCGGCGGCACCGATTTGGCGTTCTGGTTCAGCGGCACCGCTCCGGTATTGCTCGACAAGTGGCCTGTGGGGGGCTATCTGCAGGCTGGTCTCCTGTTCCTCGGCGAAGGCGATGTGTTGCCCGAACAGCAAGAGGACCTGGTCTGGTTCGGCGGTGGCGGGATCCACTGGCGGGTTTGGCCCTGGTTGATGCTGAAAGCGCAGCTCGACGCTCACAGTTCCTTCTACGATAGCGCGTTGGATCAGCTGGGCGCGGGTTCGGTGATGCTGACCGTGGGTGGCAGCATCCCGGTCGACGGAGAGGCTGGAGCGATCGATCTGGCGATCGGTGAGAACCTGTCCACCGATACGACTCCCGATTTCATGATCAACCTCGGCTATCGCCATCGGTTCTAGAGCCCGATAACAGGCGCTCGAGACGGCGGCAGCCGAATCTGTTCCCGGTCGCGCTCTAGATGATCTGATTGAACACCGTCAGGCTGTCCAGTATGGCGCTGTTCCCCAGACTGGTGCCGAACAGGGTGGTGAAGCGATTCTGTTCGCCATGCAGGGCCAGGTAGTTGAGCGCCACCGTCTGCACCAGCAGGTTGACGTTGTTGGCTGCTGGACTGGAGGCGTTGTTGACCGAACCGTCGGCGCTGTAGGAGCCGATCTGCTGACGCAGGATGTCGTCGTTGATCAGGGTCGGCACACCGCCCGGATTGTAGACCAGGAAGAAGGAGGCGGCGGTCGACTGGTTGTCGCCGGTCCAGACGCCCTTGCCGCGGCCATCGACCGAGTTGTCGACGGTGCCGTTACTGGAGACCGAGCCGTCGCTGAAGACATAGAGCATCAGCGGCTGGTTTCTGCGTGCCGCGTACTCCAGGCAGGCGCCCATGCAGCGGCCGGCGCGCAGATCGCGCAGCTCGCCGACGGCACGGTCGCCGGTGTGATAGTCGTAACCGCCCATGCTGATGGTGCCGGCCCCGGCATAGCCGTTGATCACCAGCTTCATCACCGAGGCGGTCTTGCGGAATTCGGAGTCGCCGTCGAACTCGGCCTGGCTGAAGATGCCGGTCGGACCGACGATGTCGGGATCCTGAGTGACATCGAGCTCGGCCGGATCGCCATAGCGGTCGACCAGGTCGGCGCTCTTCACATAGCCGCAGCGCACCAGCTCCTTGATCACCGCGTCGGTGGTGATGCCGGTGTCGACGCTGGCCAGCTTCATGTCGGAGATGCGCTGGATCGATTCCATCACCGCCACCGCATCGGACTGGTTGAGCAGTCCCACCAGCTTGCCGGTATCGACCAGTCCGGAGACGTCGCTGGGACGGTCGATCTTGGTCGGGCGCACGGTCGGGTCGATCATGTCCGCGGGTGCCATCGAGTTGCCGCCGGAATCTGAGCTTTGCGAACCGATCAGGGTCAACAGCTCACCGTCGGCGCCGCAGCGGTTGATGGCGTACATCGGGTTGTGCGGATTGTTGCCGGTGTCGTTCTCGGAACGCGCCGGGATCACCGCGCCGTTGGTCAGTGCCCAGTTGGCGGCGCCGAACCGCTCCTTGATGCCTCTGAGAAAGGCGCTGTCGGAGTGGAAGGCCAGACCCAGGTCCATATCGATGAAGTCGCTCAGTCCGCTGGTGGGATTGATGATGGGGGGGATCATGTCGCCCGGCAGCCCGAGACGGCTGTAGCCGGCGGTGGTGAGAAAATCGAGCTGCCCTCCTGCCTGACCCACCAGCACGTTGGAACCGGCGATATTGGCGCCGCCCGCCAGATCGAAACAGATGAACGGCACTTTGCCGCCGCCCAGGGTGTTGAGGTCACAGCGATCGGCCGCCTTCAGTGCCTCCAGATCGGGCGAAAGGGCTGCATAGGCCTGGCGTGGATTGGCGAAGAGGCCGAACAGGGAGGGGGCGGTGACCATGGCCGCACCTTTGAGCAGGCCCTGACGGACAAAATCACGACGGGTCACCGGCCGGGGGTGGTCCGGGTGGAGCAGCGGGGCGTCCGGCGAGAGATCTTTCACTTTTCTGCGCATGTTCAATCTTCCGTTGTGAGCTATTGCAACAGCAGTGCGGCACTGCCCAGGACCGAGGCGCATGCCGCCTTGGTGACCACGTAGGTACGATCCGCATCACAGCTCGTTCCGCAGCGGGCCAGACCCTGTGGCCTGTCGGGGTCGGTGGTATTCGTCAACAGCAACATCAGTTCGTTGCGTACATCCGCCGGCAGTGGCTGGGTTGTGAGATTCTGTCCCAGGAAGCGATCGATGATGGTATCCACCACTTGGCTCTGCCAGGTCGCATCGGGGATGCCGTTGGCATTGGCAGTGAAGTCGAAGCCGGGGAAGAAGCCGCTGCGCAGGGTGGAATCATCCACCAGCTCGCTGCAGTATTCGATGGCGAGCTGGGATACGGCAACCTGATGGGAGGAGAGGAAACCGTTGATGTTCGCCACCGAGGGCAGCTGCTGCTTGACGATGTTGTAGGTGGTGCTCACGGCGCTGTTGGTGCGTGGGACACCGGTCAGTGTCGACATGCTGGCGTCGATCTCTTCGAAGGTGCGCAGGCCGACGCGCGAGGCGGGGTCACTGTCAGCCGGGGTGGCCGGCACCGGAACCGCCGGTTCGGTATAGACATTGACGTTGCTGCCCAGACGTTCGAAGGTGAGGAAGAACTGATCGTTGTCAGCTCCCTTCTCCAGCGGGATGGTGGTGCCGATGTTAGACAGGGACTGACCGTTGGCCGTGTAATCGGCATCGTTGAGGGTGATGGCCAGTTCGGTATAGGCCTGACCCATGGCGGCCTCCTTGCCATTGATGCCGATACGCATACCCTCCAGCGGAATGGAGCCCGGGGTGACGCTTTGGTCGAGGCTGATGAAACGGGGATCCCGGAACATGTAGCTGTAGTTGTCGAACTGGCTCACTTCGAACATGACGTAGCTTTGCGCCAATCCGACCAGGTTGCTGACGTTGAACAGCAGGAAGTATTTCTCACCCACGCCGGCGGCGAAGTTCTGCTGGATCTGGCTCTCGGTAAGGGAGCGGTTGTGGATCGCCAGCAGGCGGATCTTGCCTTCCCAGGGGTAGGCGTTGGAGGCCTCGCTGCCGAGCACCAGCGCGTAGCTGTCGTCCCAGTCGCTGAGGGTGCCGGGGGCGGTCTCGTCGACGTCGTCGGTGAAAACGCCGTTGACATAGATGCGGCGGCCGTTGGTGGGATCGAAAGTGATCACCACGTGCTGTTCGGAAGCCTGCAGGTCCTCGTCCGCCGTGATATGGGCCGGTTCGCCGTTACCGTCGGTGGTGCTGGAGCGATGCAGGAAATCGTATCGGTACATCGTCTGTCCGAGGGTGAAATTGCGCACGTCTTCGCCGGCGGAGTAGCTGATGATGCGGGCCGGCCCCTCCTGGGTGACGTTGGCGGGTACCACCCAGGCTTCAACGGAGTACTCGCCGGTGGCCTGAATCAGCTGTGTCAGTTTGCTGCTGTCGCCGGTAGTGCCCTGAGCCTTGCCGCCGCCGCTGCCGAACTGGACGCCCCAGCCCTCGACCCAGGAGACGTTGCCGGAAAAGTTCAAATTGATCGCCGGATCGACGCCACTGGTGTCGTAGGCGATGTTGCCGCTGCCGGTCTTGAACTCGTAGAGGGCGATGAGATCGGTCTCATGACGGCTGCCACCACTGGCGACGACACCTTCGGGCAGGGAGAGCGCACGACTCACCACCAGCGCAGGATCGATCGGGGTGGGCAGAATGCCGTCGGCCATCTGGGTGATCGCCGTTTCCATTTCGGCGGCGTTGCTGGGGCAGTCGTCCCAACAGTTGTGCAGTTCGAGTAATCGCTGCACCAGACGGGAGTTGGAAGGTGTATCGAGATCGATGGCATTTCTTACCGCCGCGTAGGCTACATCAGGGTCGCTATCGGCAAAATAGGGGGATTGCGGCGAGACGGCGGTCTCGATATGACAATTCACACAGTATGTCGTGAGCAGTGGGTGCACATAGGTCGCAAACAGGGTGGAGTCTTCGGGGAACTGCTTGCTCTCGCCGACCACGTGATCGACCGGGGCCTCGAGTTGGATCTCGCGTCCGGTGGTCGCGCCGGTACCGACCCAGGCTTCGATATAGTTGGTGATGATGGCGGCGCAGGCGCTGTCGCTCGCCTCCCAGCAATTGTGGCCGTTTCCGACCTTGATCACCAGTGGCGACTCATCGGGCTGCGCCCGGTTGATGTAGGGGTTGACCGCCTCGTAGGCGAGATTGACGTCATCCTCGCGGACGAACAGGGGGGCCTGGCCGCCCGTGTTGTGGCAGGCGCCGCAACGATTCTCCGCGCGCAACGGCTCCCATAGGCTGATGCGGAAATTCTGAATGTCGTCCGTCCTGGCGGCGGGGCCGCTGTAGGTGCTGCTGGTAACGCTCACCGGCGGCTGACTTTCAGTGCTCACCCCGTCCTGGCAACCCTGCAGCGCCAGGCCGAAAAAGGATGCAATGCTGAGTGTGATGAGCCTGCTCGCCCATCCGTGAGTGTTAATCTTCCGTTTCTGCATGATCACTCTCTTGGCTGGTGGCAGCTCATGGCCCTGCACAATAGACGGCCGATTCGGCGAAGACCTGCTTCATGTTGTAGCCGTTGCTCTTGAAGTTGGTCGTCATAGCATCGATCTGAGTGCGGTCGGCGCTATCTTCGGGGGAACGCAGACAGACGGCCTCGAAGGCCTTGGTTACCTGACACTCGGCAAAGGCCTGGCTGTTGGCCAGCTCGACCCCCATCGATTTGGCGCCGTTGCCCCGATCGGGCAGGCTGGTATTCCAGCCCAGCACGGAGTTGGAGCCAGCGCGCCAATAGTTGATCCAGCTGTCGTCGAAGGTGGCGTAGCCGTCCTTGAAGTTGTTGCTGTTGATCAGGTATTTCGGTTGCACGACGCCGGGAACGTAGGCCGCAGAGCCGGGCCCGATGTAGTTCAGCTGGCCGCCTTCCATGTCATCTTCCGGATAGTCGTAATCGAAGTAGGCGTAGGCCTCGGCAAGCGGCTCCATGCCGGCGTGACAGCCGAGGCAGTTGTTGAACCAGACACGGCTGTCGCCGCCCGGACTGCGTGACGCATCCTGCCGTACGCGATCGGCGGGGCGGGTGGGATCCTTGATCATCTCCAGCTCGCGGCAGAGATGGTTCAGCATGGTGAAGCTGAACATGGCGCGATTGGTTCCGTCGATGAAGAAGGCGCGGGCCGCCGCGCGGGTCGTGATGACGCCGGCCGTGGCTTGGGCGGGCAGGCCGGTGACGCTGGATTGGGTTCTCTGTACCAGCACGTCTTTCAGATTTGCGTCCTGGTTCTCCAGCGTTTCGTAGTGTGTATTGTTGCTGTTGGAGAAGTTGGACAGATTCGGGCCGGTATAGATGATGTCGGCGGAGAGCACCTCTCTGAAATCGATCTCATCGCGTACCATGCCGATGACGGTGGCGGTGTAGTCGTTCAACGGCGCGAACACCGTCTTCTCTTCATTGGTCCAGGGTGTGACCCAGTTCTTCAGGGTCACGTTGTAGAAGTCGGGATGCTCGATGGCCAGCATGGCCGCTCCCAGGGAGTCGCCGCCGTTGATCAGCGTCTCCATCTCCTGCAGTGTGGTCGCGGTTGGGGGGACGCCGGCCAGACGATCGTGCATGCGCTTGGCCTGTTCCCGGGGACCGGCGATGGTGGAGCTGCATGTCACCAAGAGGATCGGCAATATCAGGCCGATGGCGGTTCGTTTGCTCGAGCTTCGTGCTTGGTGCTTCATTCCTGACATGCCAGATTGCCTCTGTTCCATGTTGGGTGCCTTTCCTTGACCTAGTCTGTGTGACTGAGTGGTCAGAATCTTCTTGCTTAAGTGCTTTCTATATGACGCTGATCTATTGTCAACCAAATTGCGTCTAAAAGTGATGGCCGTCTTCTGTTCTTGTGACATATCGCACTGATTGCGCAGTTTCTTGGCGTAGACTTTACAACTCTATGATTTAGTTGATGTTAATGTGAATTAAATTCGTCACCTGGTGTTACGCTGCATATTTGTGCGGACGCCATCTGAAGGAACCAGAGATTTATGTACAGCGTCCATCGTCGCATTGTTTTGAGTTGTTCGGTTTTTATCCTGGCACTGCTCGTGTTGGCGGGTTGCGGATCAGAGAGCCAGCAGCCCGACCCGGTTGTGGTAGATAAGCCGATCGCCTATGTGAAACGACCGGTCACGGAGACCACCACTACCGATATCCGTGTCAGTCAGGCTTTTGAAGCGGGTGGTGACCTCTATCTGCGAGACCGGGCATCCCCCAGCGCATCCGAATACAACATCACCGGCTCCGTGACGGGCGGAGCGGGCGATGTGCGGGATGTCTCAGTCTCCTTCGACGGCAGAAAGCTGCTCTTCTCGTTGCGCATGCCGCTGCTCGAAGGCGTCGATCCGGAAGATCAGCCGACCTGGAATATCTGGGAGTACGATATCGACGAAGGTCGCCTGCAGCGTGTGATACCCTCGGATACCACGGCAGAGGACGGCCACGACCGTTTCCCCCATTTTCTGCCCGATGGACGCATTGTCTTCTCCTCCACGCGCCAGCGCCAGGCAAAGGCCCGTCTGCTGGATGAGAGCAAGCCCCAATACCTGGCCATGGAACAATCGGTGGACGAGCCGGCCATGGTGCTGCACGTGATGAATGAGGACGGCAGCAATATCAAACAGATTTCTTTCAACCGGGCCCACGACTTCTACCCCAGCGTGCTGGACAGCGGTCAGGTCGTCTTCAGTCGCTGGGACAACGCGGACGGCAACAACGCCATACAGTTCTACCGCATGAATCCCGACGGTACCGGGCTCGAACTGCTCTATGGTCTCAACAGTCACGACACGGGAACCGGGGGCAGCACCATACAGTTCATGCGCCCGATCGAGATGCCGGACGGTGAGCTGCTGAGTCTGCTCATGCCGTTCGACGGCACCGACGGTGGCGGCGCGATTGTGCGCATCGATACGCCAACCTACGTGGACAACACCCAGCCCACCTGGCAGAACACCGGCCTCACCGGCCCGGCCCAGCAAGCGGCCACGGTGCATGAGGTGACCACCGATGGCACGCCGTCCCTGGGCGGTCGCCTGAGCAGCGCCTTCCCGCTTTATGACGGGACCAACCGCATGCTGATCAGCTGGAGTCAGTGCCGCTTGCTGGAAGGCACCACCATCGTTCCCTGCACCGATGAGCGTCTTGCCGATCCCCTCGCGATCGAGGCGCCGCCCCTCTACGGCATCTTCATCTACAACATCAACGATCAGACCCAATTGCCGATCGTCGCGCCCCAGGAAGGGGTCGTCTTTACCGACGTGGTGGCCGCGGACGCCCGCGCGCTGCCTACCATCATCTACGACAAGGAGACCACCGGCGAACTCGATCCCACTCTGGTCTCGGAACAGGTGGGACTACTGCACATCCGCAGCATCTATGACATGGACGGTCTCGATATCGCCGTGCCGGACATCGCCACGGTGGCCGATCCGGGCCAGACGCTGGCCTCCGATCGGCAACCGCGCTTTCTGCGCCTGCTCAAGCAGGTCACCATTCCCGACCGGGACGTGCTCGATTTTCCGGCCTCCGCCTACGGCATCACCCGTCGCTTCGGGATGCGGGAGATCATCGGATATGCGCCGATCGAACCGGATGGTTCGGTTCAGGTCGAGGTGCCGGCCAATGTGCCGGTGAGCTTCGAGGTGCTCGATGCCGAGGGCCGTAAGATCGCCAACAATCATCCCTTCTGGCTGCAGTTCAGACCGGGTGAGGTGGTCGAGTGCAGCGGCTGCCACGATCCGGCGAGCCCGCTGCCGCACGGGCGCCTGAGCGGGGCTCCGCCGAGCGTCTATGCCGGCGCGCCTGGATCCGGCGCGCTCTTTCCCAATACCGATTCGGCCATGTGGACAGATCTCCCCGGCGAAACCATGGCGCAGACCCGCAACCGTCTGGATTGCAGCGGTGATTGCAGTCCGACCATGGATATCCTCTTCACCGATGTCTGGACGGATGCGATGGTACGCACACCGGACCCGGATATCAGCTATCGCTACGACGATCTGACTACCACACAACCGATGAGCGACACGACCTGCGACAGCACCTGGCATGGCCTCTGCCGCTCGATCATTCACTACGAGCAGCACATCCATCCCCTGTGGAGCGTCAATCGCCAGGTGACGGACGGTATGGGTACCGTGATCGAGGATCACACCTGTATCGCCTGCCACACCGATGACGATGCCGGCGTCGACAAGGTGCCGGACGCCCAGCTCAACCTGACCGACGCTGCCGACGAAAACGTGCCGGGTCACCAGGCCGCCTATCATGAGTTGCTGGATCAGACCTTTGTCCAGGTGCTCAACACCGACGGAGTGCTCGAATACCTCTATGTGCCGCAGACGGATGCGGACGGCAACCAGCTCTACCAGACCGACGGGGATGGCAATCTCATACTCGATGGCGACGGCAACCCCATCCCACTGCCGGATGTGCGCGTAGCCGTCTCCGGAGGACCCTCCATGGTCGCCGGCAACGCCTCGGCCGGGCGGTTCCTCGGCAAGTTCGATGCGGGGGGGACGCATGAGGGTTATCTCACCGATGCGGAGAAAAAGTTGATTGCGGAGTGGCTCGATATCGGCGCGCAGTACTACAATAACCCCTTTGACGTGCCTCTGGACTGACGTTTGAGCCAAAAGTTGTTAAAGCTGTTACCCCGGCTGGGCTGTTGCTGGCTCTGGCTGGCGCCTCTGATCGGCCATGCGGATGAACCACCGCTGCGTGTCGAGGTGACTGCGCCCTACATCGAGATGCACACCGGTCCCGGTGATGCCTATCCCATCGACCAGGTGGTTGAGCGGGGCGAATGGGTCGAGATCATCAAGCGGCGCACCGACTGGTTTCAGGTGCACGCCCATCGCGATCGTACCGGCTGGGTGCACGTGGAGCAGATGCGCATGACCCGTATCGCCGAGGGCGTGCCTCTGGACGTCAAGCAATACACGCTGGATGACTTCAAACGGCGCGACTGGGAGTTCGGATTTCTCGGCGGCGACATGGACGGCGCGGCGGTGCTGAGTCTCTATGGCGGATACTCCTTCAACAAGAACCTTTCGGCGGAACTGAGCCTGTCCCAGGCAATGGGCACCTACTCCAGCGAGTACCTCGTCGACGTGAACCTGGTCTCCCACCCCTTTCCGGAGTGGCGTTACAGCCCGTTCTTCACCGTCGGCGGCGGTATGATCAATACCAATCCCGATACCACACTGGTGCAGACCGAGGACCGTACGGACAGTACCGCCCACGTGGGCGTGGGGCTGCATACCTATATCACCAGACGCTTCTTTCTGCGTGCCGAGTTCAGGCACTACACGGTGTTTACCAGCCGCGAAGACAATGAGGACTTTGATCAGTGGAAAATCGGATTCGGATTCTTTTTCTAGTCGTCGCAATCACCCTGTCCGCTCCGCTGATGGCGGAGGACATGATCGGTGACGGCCTGCGCTCGGAGCCGGTGGTGCAGCCGGAGATCGCCCGTCGTGAGATCGTCGAGCCGGATATCGACGAAGAGGATTTCGAGGTGGGCGGTTATGTCGGATTTCTGAGCATCGAGGACTTCGGCACCAGCCCCGTCTACGGCGTGAGACTGGCTTACCATGTCACCGACGATATCTTTCTCGAGGCGGCGGCAGGCACCAGTTCGGCGGACAAGACCAGCTACGAGCTGCTCAGCGGCAACGTTCAGTTGCTGACCGACAGCGAGCGCGACTTCACCTATTACAACCTTTCCGCAGGCTACAACCTGTTTCCCGGCGAGGCGTTCTTTTTCGACCGCTACGCCCTCAACAGTCAGTTCTACCTGATTGCGGGTGTCGGCAGCACCCGTTTCGCCGGGAACGATGAATTCACCGTGAACGTGGGCGCGGGCTACCGTCTGTTGCTCAACGACTGGCTGAGTCTGCACCTGGATGCCAGGGATCACATGTTTGAGTCCGACCTCTTTGGCGAAGCCAAGACCACACACAATATCGAGGTCCATGGTGGCCTGACCGTCTTCTTCTGAGGGATTATGTAATGTTGAAATACAAATACTCCGCGCTCTCGATCAAAAGCATCGTGTTCGCCATGCTGCTTGGCGTCGTTGCCGGTCCGCTGCCAGCGGCCAGCCTTACCGGTCCCGCACCCGATTTCACCCTGAAGAGTCGCGGTGGCGAGAACATCAAATTGAGCGAGCTGAGAGGGCAGGTGGTGATGATCAACTTCTGGGCCTCCTGGTGTGGGCCATGCCGACAGGAGATGCCCCTGCTCGATCAGCTCTATCAACGCTATCAGCCCATGGGCTTCACCCTGCTGGGCGTCAATGTGGAGGAGGACAGCAGGGCGGCCGATAAGGTGCTGAGCCAGATTCCGGTCAGCTTTCCCATTCTCTACGACAACAAGAATCAGGTCAGCGAGACCTATGACGTCAGCGCCATGCCGAGCACCGTTCTGATCGACCGGGACGGCAAAGTGAGGTATCTGCACAAAGGCTATCTGCCGGGGTACGAAGAGGATTACCAGCAGCAGATCAGGGAACTCGTGCGGGAATAAGAGATGACACGTCGCCTCATTCAGGCAGGTCTGCTCAGCGTCATGTTATGCATGTTGACGGCCTGCAGCGTGGAACCCTGGGTCAAGCCCTACGAGCGTGCCAACCTGGCCGATCCGATCATGAGCTTTTCGCCCAACCCGGTAGCCAAACGCTATATGGATCACATTTACGAAGTCCGCGAGGGCGCGCGCGGCGCTTCCGGTGCCGGCGGAGGTGGATGTGGCTGCAACTAAGTCTTTCATCGGTCTGCTGCTGCTCGTCGTCGGCTTCGATCTGTCGGCTGCCCTGCTGCCGGAGGATCGCTCGGATGTCATGTTCCACCGCTATGACGGTGGCGGTGTGACCGTCGACGGCCCTTCGATCCTGGTGCGCAAATCGATTGGTCAGAGCGTTTCGGTGAGCGCCAACTACTACGTCGACTCCATCTCCTGTGCCTCGGTCGACGTCATCACCAGCGCTTCCGCCTACACTGAGGAGCGGACCGAGACCAGTCTTTCGGCCGACTATCTCTACGACAAGACCCTGATGACGCTCTCCTACACCAAGAGTGATGAGAGCGACTATCTGTCGGAGACCAGCAGTTTCGATATCAGTCATGACATGTTCGGCGATCTCACCACCATCAGTCTCGGTTATGCGGTGGGCAATGACGACATCATGAACAACACCGACGACACTTTCAGCGCAACGGCCAAAAAGCAGTATTTTCGTGTCGGTGTGACGCAGGTGCTGACCAAAAACAGTCTGCTGGGAATCAACCTGGAGACCATCACCGACGAAGGCTTCCTGCGCAGTCCGTATCGTTCGTACCGGTACTGGAACAGTGCCACCGGAACCGGCGGTTCGGCACCCGAAGTCTATCCCACCACCCGCACCAGCAACGCGCTGGCATTCAGAGTGAAATATTTCCTGCCATACCGGGCCGCATTGAGTGGCGAGTACCGCTATTACGACGACACCTGGGGAGTCAAGGCCAGCAATCTGGAGATCGGCTATACCCATCCGCTGGAGCGGGACTGGACATTCGAAGTCCACTATCGCTACTACACACAGGATTCGGCGGACTTCTACAGCGACCTGTTCACACGTGCAGACGAACAGAACTATATGGCGCGTGACAAGGAGCTGAGTACGTTCAAGGATCACACCGTCGGTGTCGGCGTCAGCTACGAGTTCAAGCCGGAAAAGTGGCAATTCGTCGACCGCGGCAGCTTCAACCTCGAACTGGACTATATCAAGTTCGAATACGACGATTTTCGCGACCTGACCGTGGACGGTACCTTCACCCCGGGCGAGGAGCCTCTCTACGGTTTTTCGGCCAACGTCATCAAGGCCTATGTCTCCATCTGGTACTGAGCCGAAAGCGGCTGCTGAGTCCTCTCCCGGTAGCAGGCCCTTGGCTGGGGCCCTGCCCCAGCTGAAGAGAGCTACCGAATCGTCCCTGCTATACCTTCTTTGTCGTCCGCTCGAGTCAAGGGCTCCGCCCGTGGCGTTCGGGCGCCCGTTCCCTTGTCTGGCTCCGCCTAAACCGGTCGGGAGGGGCGCTTCGAACGCGTCTATGCGGCTTCAAGCCCTGTATCTTGGCGGCTTCTGTGTCATAATCGGCCGCTGATTTTTTCCGCGGGGCGACCACACTCGCGCCCGTTTGACCACTTTTTACCCAATCAGAGGTTGCTGATATGAGTTTCTTTATTTCTGACGCATTGGCGGAGGCACCTGCGGCAGCGGGCCAGGCCGACGCCATTACCGGCCTGCTGCCCCTGGTGATCTTCGGTGTGGTGCTCTATTTCCTGATGATCCGCCCCCAGGTCAAGCGTCAAAAGGAGCACAAGAAGATGGTCGATGCCCTGGCCAAGGGTGACGAAGTCGTGACCTCGGGTGGTATGGCCGGCAAGATCACCGATATGGGCGAAAACTTCATCCTCGTCGAGATCGCCGAGGGAACGGCGGTGAAGGTTCGCCGCCAGGCCATCGATTCGGTGCTGCCGAAAGGCTCACTCAAGGAACTCTGAGCCCGTTCGACCTCTAACTACCTGCGCTGCGGGGTTGAGCGGCCGCTTCGGCAGTCGGCCCGACAGCTGCAGGATTCCGCGATAGGGAGTGACACCACTTCTACACCGGATCCTGTCGACTTGCGACAGTCCGTCAATCATTTGAGATGGAACAGTTGATTAGGCTATGAACCAATATCCGCTTTGGAAAAACCTGCTGGTGCTGGCGGTGGTCCTGCTGGGCGGGCTCTATGCGCTGCCCAATATCTTCGACCAGGACCCCTCCATGGAGATCTCTGCTCAGCGTGACATCGTCATCGATCAGGCTACCCAGAGCCGGGTCGAAGCGGCATTGCAGAGCGCGGGGGTGAACGCCAAGGGCGTCGAACTCCGCGACAGAAAACTATTGGTTCGGTTCTCCGATTCGGAAGACCAGCTGAAGGCCATGGATCCCATCGCCGCCACCCTCGGAGACGACTACACCGAGGCTTTGACGCTCTCGCCGAACATCCCCGGCTGGTTGCGAAGCCTGGGCGCGGAACCCATGTATCTGGGCCTCGATCTGCGGGGTGGCATCCATGTCCTGATCGACGTGGACATGGAGAGCGCCATCGAGCAGGCGCTGGAGCGCTACAGCAGCGATATCCGCACCCTGTTGCGGGAGAACAAGGTGCGCTATGTGCAGATCGGCCGTGAAGGCGATGCGGTGGCGGTCAAGTTCAACACTGCCGAAAAGCGCGATGAAGCCGCCGATATCATCTACAACGAATTCCGTTCGCTGGTGATGGAGAACGTCGATCAGGGCGATGAGTTCCTGGTCCTGGCAAAACTCTCCCCCAGCGAGATCCAGGAAGTGCGTAAATTCGCCCTGCAGCAGAACATCACCACCCTGCGCAACCGAGTCAACGCCCTCGGCGTATCCGAGCCGTTGATCCAGCAGCAGGGCAACCGGCGTATCGTGGTCCAGCTGCCGGGGGCGCAGGACCCGGCCAAGCTCAAGGATATCCTCGGCGCCACCGCCACCCTGGAGTACCGTCTCGCCGATACCGAACATAGTGTCGAGGATGCGGTGAACGGCCGGGTTCCTCCCGGTTCACGGCTCTACCGCGAAAGCAATGGCGCACCGGTGCTGCTGAAGAAGCAGGTCATCGTCACCGGTGACCAGATCGTCGACGCCTCGTCCGGATTCGATCAGCAGAGCGGACAGCCCGCGGTCTTCGTCAGCCTCGACGGCATCGGAGCCAAGCGTATGCGCCGCATGACGACGGAAAATGTGGGCAAGCCGATGGCGGTGGTCTTCATCGAGAGCCGGACCGTGACCCGCATGGTCGATGGCGAACCGCAGAAGGTGAGGGTCAAGGAGGAGAAGGTGATCTCCATCGCCAACATCCGTGAGCCCTTCGGCAAACGCTTTCAGACCACCGGACTAGACAGCCCCGAAGAGGCCCACGACCTGGCCCTGCTGCTGCGCGCAGGCGCGCTTGCGGCCCCCATCGAAATCGTCGAGGAGCGCACCATCGGACCCAGCCTGGGACAGGACAACATCGATCAGGGTTTTCTTTCGGTGATGATCGGCCTGGCCCTGGTCATGCTTTTCATGGGGGTCTACTACCGGATCTTCGGCATGGTGGCGAACCTGGCGCTGGCCATGAATCTGGTGCTGATCGTGGCGCTGCTCTCACTGTTGCAGGCCACCCTGACACTGCCGGGTATCGCCGGCATCGTGCTCACCGTCGGTATGGCGGTGGATGCCAACGTGCTGATCTTCGAACGTATCCGCGAGGAGCTGAAGAACGGCAGCACACCACAGGCGAGCATACAGGCCGGCTATGAAAAGGCCTTCTCGACCATCATCGACGCGAACGTCACAACGCTGATCGCGGCGGTGGTGCTGTTCAGTTTCGGCACCGGCCCGATCAAGGGATTCGCCGTCACCCTGGCACTGGGCATCATCACCTCCATGTTCACCGCCATCATCGGCACTCGCGCCGTGATCAACCTGATCTACGGTCGGCGCAGGCTCAAGACCCTGTCGGTTTAAGGGAGTCAAGCAAAGATGCAACTGTTCAAAAAAGAAACGCATGTCGACTTCATGGGCAAGCGCAAGCTGGCCATGATGCTCTCGGGTCTGTTGATCATCATCGCACTGGGTTCGATTGTCGTGCGCGGCCTGAATCTGGGCATCGACTTCACCGGGGGCACGCTGGTCGAGATCGGTTTCCCGCAGGCGGTCGAGCTGCCGGTAGTACGTGACAAGCTGTCTGAAGCGGGCTTCGCCGATGCCGTGGTTCAGCACTTCGGGACCTCTCGGGACGTACTGATCCGCCTGGCTCCGCGCGAAGATCTGGCGAGTGCCGAACTGAGTGACCGAGCCTTCAAGGCGCTGCAGGGACTGGATAGCGGGGCGGATCTGCGACGGGTCGAGTTCGTCGGTCCCCAGGTCGGCGACGAGCTGACCGAGGACGGCGGTCTCGCCATGCTCTATGCGTTGATCGGCATTCTGATCTATGTGGGACTTCGCTTCGAGTACCGCTTCTCGCTCGGCGCCGTGATCGCCTTGATCCACGACGTCATCATCACCATCGGGCTCTTCTCCGTGCTGCAGGTGGAGTTCGATTTGCCGGTGCTGGCCGCGGTTCTGGCGGTGATCGGCTACTCGCTCAACGATACCATCGTGGTCTACGACCGCATCCGCGAGAACTTCCGCAAGATGCGCAAAGGGGAGGCGATCGAGATCATCAACAGCTCATTGAACCAGACCCTTTCACGTACGCTCGTGACCTCGTTGACGACACTGCTGGTGTTGATTGCGTTGTTTATTTTCGGTGGTGAGATCATCCACGGCTTTGCCCTGGCATTGATTGTCGGTGTCGTGGTGGGCACCTACTCCTCGATCTATGTGGCGGGCAGCACCATCGTCATGATGGGAGTGAGCAAGGCCGACCTGATGCCGGTCAAGAAAGAGGAAGAGGCCGTCGACGACATGCCATGAGGTCATGTACATGCGGCCCTGTGGGGCCGCCGCCGGGGATGGCTGCGATATCGTGAGTCAGTCGCTTTCCGAGTTCTCGTGAGCTTCGTTTTTCGCTGTGCTCGATTTCGATATTTCCTGTTGCGCCCGATCAGGCGAGATTTCCCAGATACCGCTGAGAACATCGCGCATCACCCGTTCCAGGGCAAGGTCGCTCAAGACGTGAGGTGGTTTATTGTTTTCGTTCATAGGGCGTCTACCGCTCAAAGCAAACCCATTCGAGTTACCTTCGATAACGGTTGTCCCCGGTCATTCTTGAGCCCCTTTCAGGCGCTTCTCGGCAATCTGTGAACCTTGTTCGCAGTGATGGGAATTAAGCGGTGAGTTTGTCGTCGAGGTGGGGGCGGATGCGTCTCAGCATGGCATTGTGCACCTTGATGCTGCCGGCAATGACGTTGCCTGTTTCAAGGAAGCGTTCGCCGCCGCCGATGTCCGTTACCAGACCGCCGGCTTCCCTGACCAGCAGCGCGCCGGCAGCAAAATCCCATTCGCTGAGACCGAGCTCCCAGAAGCCGTCTGTGCGCCCGCAGGCCACATAGGCGAAGTCGAGGGCGGCGGAACCGGGACGGCGTATGCCGGCTGTATCCCGGGTGAGATCTTTCAGCATCCCCAGGTAGTTGTCCATGAAACGCTGATCGCGATAGGGGATGCCGGTTCCCAGCAGGGCGCCCTCCAGACTCTTGCGGTTGCTGACGCGGATCTTGCGGTCGTTCAGCAGGGCGCCTTCTCCACGACTGGCGGTGTACATCTCCTCCTTGATCGGATCGTAAACCACGCCGATGTCGAGCCGGCCCCTGACCTTGAGGGCGATGGAGACCGCGAACTGAGGCAGACCGTGCAGGAAGTTGGTGGTGCCGTCGAGGGGATCGATGATCCATTCGAAATCGTTGCCGCTCTGTGCTCCGCTCTCCTCGGCGAGGATGGCGTGCTGGGGATATTTCTCTCTCAGAATCCCGATAATGGCGGCCTCGGCGTTGCGGTCCACTTCGGTGACGAAGTCGTGGTGACCCTTGTCGGCAACGGTCAGGCGATCGATACGGTCAAAGTTACGCGTGATCACGCGACCCGCTTCGCGGGCAGCCCGTACTGCAATGGTTACCATCGGATTCATGGGCCGCGAGGATACAGCATGTGAAGGTGGCGATAAACTTTTTTCACCCTGCCGTGTCGATATTCGCCGCTGTCGAGCATGATTCCGGCAGCCACTGTCGTTGGTTGGCGACCGACGCCACCTTTGCGCTCAACAAGCCGCTGCAATTGCGGTAGGCTTGCGCACCATGCTGAACAACATCCATATCGTTCTCGTCGAAACCAGCCACCCCGGCAATATCGGGGCCGCCGCCAGGGCGATGAAGAATATGCGCCTTGAAAGACTCGACCTGGTCGCACCGCAACGCTATCCCAGCGAGGAGGCCACCTCGCGCGCCTCCGGCGCCGACGACCTGCTGGCCCGGGCAAAGGTGCATGAGAGCCTGGACCGGGCCCTGCAGGGCTGTCGTCTGGTGGTGGGTACCAGCGCCCGCTCACGAAGCGTCTCCTGGCCGGTGCTGGCGCCCCACGAAGCGGCGCAGAGACTGGTCGAGGAGGCGGCACAGGGGGAGGTGGCCCTGGTCTTCGGTCGCGAGCAGTCGGGGCTCAGCAACAGCGAACTGGATCGCTGTAATTTTCTCGTGCACATTCCGACCAACCCGGAATACAGTTCCCTCAACCTGGGGGCCGCGGTGCAGGTGTTGAGCTACGAGGTCCATCTCGCTGCCATGGGCGGCCGGCGGGAGTCCCGCGAAGCCGAGCGGGATCTGGCCACGGCTGAGATGATGCAGGGTTTCCACGAGCACCTGACCCAGGCGCTGGACGATGTGGGCTTCACCGATCCGGAGCAGTCGGACAAGCTGTTGCGTCGCCTACGGCGGCTGTTTCAGCGGGCGCGTCCCGACAAGGACGAAATCAACATCCTGCGCGGCATTCTCAGCGCCATGCAGGGGCGGAAATCGGCCCGGCGTTAGTCTGGTTGTCGCCGGATTGGGGTGCTCAGGGGGCTGGGCCGTTGAGCGGTCGATGGGAATCTGAGGTCGCCCCTCGCAAACGCACTGGCGGGGCAGGTCCTCACCCACACCTTATGAAAACGCGGTAGGGTGGGGCCCTGCCCCACCAGCATACCTGGAAAAATATGGCCTGATGGCATCTACTTCAGGTCCACGTGCGTCGGATGCGAAACATTTAGGGGAATACCCTAGTATTTTATGCGGGATAGTGGATAATTTCCCACCCGCGTGTCACGATTGTTTATCAAACTCGTCGGATTATTGTTCGAGTCAGGTATGGCGTTGGAATCATCATCAGAAAAAAAGGTTTCGCACTGGAGAGAGGACATCCAGAGTGTCTTCGAGCGGGACCCGGCTGCGCGTAACACCTTCGAGATCCTGACCGCCTATCCTGGCATCCATGCCATCATCTTCCATCGCCTCTCCCATAAACTGTGGAATCTGGGCATGAAGTGGCTGGCTCGCATCCTCTCCAACGTCGCGCGCTTGTTCACCGGCATCGAGATCCACCCCGGAGCAGTGATCGGGCGGCGCTTTTTTATCGACCATGGCATGGGCGTGGTGATCGGCGAGACCGCCGTCATCGGCGACGACTGCACCCTCTATCACGGTGTCACCCTGGGCGGTACCAGCTGGGAGAAAGGGAAGCGCCACCCCACGCTCTCGAACAATGTGGTGGTCGGCGCCGGCGCCAAGGTGCTGGGGCCGATCCTCATCGGCGAGGGGGCTCGAATCGGTTCCAACGCGGTGGTGGTGAAGGACGTTCCCCCGGGCGCCACCGTGGTCGGCGTACCGGGCAAACTGATCACCCAGCAACGCCCGGAGGAGGGCGGTCACCGGGAGGCGATTGCCAAGAAGATCGGCTTCGACGCCTACGGCGCCACCAAGGATGCCCCGGATCCGGTGGCCCAGGCCATCAACTGCATGCTCGACCACATGCACGTGATGGACAAGAAGATGCAGTCCATGTGCGAGGCGATGAAGCGGATGGGGATAGAAGAGACGGATGGCGAGCTGCCGGCGCTCGATTCCTGCGAGATCATCTCAACCGCCGAAGAGCTGCAGAAGCTCGACGAGGCGGTGCCTGAAGAGGACAAAACCTCTGAATAAAAGGGGTGTCGAAATCTTGACTAATTTAGTTGGAAATGTATATTAGCGACTGGATATATTCATGGAGCCGATGACGTGAAGCTTACCACTAAAGGCCGATATGCCGTGACCGCCATGCTCGATCTGGCGCTCCACTACGGAGAGGGGCCGATCACGCTGGCAGATATCGCCCAGCGGCAGGGCATCTCACTCTCCTACCTCGAACAGCTCTTTTCGCGTCTGCGCAAACGCTCCCTGGTCTCCAGCGTGCGCGGGCCGGGTGGTGGTTACAGTCTCGGCAAAGAGGCCCGGGAGATCTATGTCGGCGAGGTGATCTCCGCCGTCGACGAAAACATGGATACCACGAAGTGCCACGGTGTCGGCAACTGCCAGAACAACGAACGCTGTCTGACCCATGATCTCTGGTCGGACCTCAGCAACCAGATCTACAACTATTTGAACAACATCAGCCTGCAGGACCTGATGGACCGCAAAGCGGTACAGGAGGTGGCGGATCGCCAGGAGCATGGTGACGTGGATGCCAATATGCTGGGACAGGCCGGTTCCCGCCTGGGCGTCTGAATCGAGGATTTTCGGAGTAAGCGATGAAGTTACCCATCTACATGGATTACTCGGCGACCACGCCGGTCGATCCACGTGTCGCCGAGCTGATGTGCAGCTACCTCACCCCCGACGGCGATTTCGGCAACCCGGCATCCCGTTCCCACGCTTTTGGCTGGAAGGCGGACGAGGCGGTCACCCGTGCCCGCAAGCAGGTGGCCGAACTGGTCAACGCCGATCCGAAGGAGATCGTCTGGACCTCCGGCGCCACCGAATCGGACAACCTGGCGATCAAGGGTGTGGCTGATTTCTATGTCAAAAAGGGCAAACACATCATCACCAGCAAGACCGAGCACAAGGCGGTCCTCGACACCTGTCGTCAGCTTGAACGCGACGGCTATGAGATCACCTACCTCGATCCGGAACCCAACGGCCTGATCGACTTGAAGAAACTGGAAGCCGCTCTGCGCGACGACACCATCCTGGTCTCCATCATGCACGTCAACAACGAGATCGGCGTGATCCAGGATATCGAGGCCATCGGCGAGATGACCCGCGCACGCAAGATCCTGTTCCATGTGGATGCGGCGCAGAGCGCCGGCAAGGTGCCGATCGACCTGGAGAAGCTGAAGGTCGACCTGATGTCCTTCTCCGCTCACAAGATCTACGGCCCCAAGGGCATCGGCGCCCTCTACGTGAGGCGCAAGCCCCGGGTGCGCCTGGAGGCCCAGATGCACGGCGGCGGCCACGAGCGCGGCATGCGCTCCGGCACCCTGCCGACCCACCAGATCGTCGGCATGGGCGAAGCCTTCCGCATCGCCAACGAGGAGATGGCGGCGGAGAACGAGCGGGTGCTCGGTCTGCGTAAAAGGCTGTGGGACGGCATCAAGGACATGGAGGAGGTCTATCTCAACGGCGACGAACACCAGCGGGTGGCCGGCAACCTGAACGTCAGCTTCGCCTTCGTCGAGGGTGAATCCCTGATCATGGCGTTGAAGGATCTGGCGGTCTCCTCCGGCTCTGCCTGCACCTCCGCCAGCCTGGAGCCGAGTTATGTGCTGCGGGCCCTGGGACGTGAGGACGAGCTGGCGCATAGCTCCATCCGCTTCACCCTGGGTCGCTTCTCCACCAGCGAGGAGGTGGACTACGCCATCGCCAAGATTCGCACCGAGGTGGAGCGGCTGCGCGAGCTGTCACCCCTCTGGGAGATGTTCAAAGACGGCATCGACCTGAAGTCGATCCAATGGGCGGCGCACTGAGCGCCAGCGCAATAGATTGAGGTTTTAAAGACATGGCATACAGTGACAAGGTCCTGGACCACTACGAGAATCCCCGCA
>JBNLGI010000089.1:0-16908 GCA_050305975.1 Sedimenticolaceae bacterium
CGAGCATCTCGACTGGTCGACCCTGATCTACAACTTCGGGCGCAACGAGGTGAAGACCTTCCTCATCTCCAGCGCAGTCTACTGGCTGCAGGAGATGCACATCGACGGCCTGCGCGTGGACGCGGTCGCCTCCATGCTCTATCTGGACTACTCGCGCAAGGAGGGGGAGTGGATACCCAACCAGTACGGTGGACGCGAGAACCTCGCGGCCATCGACTTCCTGCGCGAACTCAACGTGGCGGTGCACGAGCACTGCCCCGGCATCCTGATGATCGCCGAGGAGTCCACCTCCTGGCCGCAGGTCAGCCGCCCCACCTATCTCGGCGGTCTCGGCTTCGACCTGAAGTGGAACATGGGCTGGATGAACGACACCCTGCGCTTCATGAGCCACGAGCCGATCCACCGCAAGTATCACCACAACATGCTGACCTTCAGCATGCTCTACGCCTTCACCGAAAACTTTCTGCTGCCCTTCTCCCACGACGAGGTGGTGCACGGCAAGCAATCGATGCTCAACAAGATGCCGGGAGACGAGTGGCAACAGCATGCCAACCTGCGTGCTTTGTATACCTACCAGTTCACCCATCCGGGCAAGAAGCTGCTCTTCATGGGCACCGAGTTCGGTCAGGGTACCGAGTGGAACAGCGCTGCAGTGCTCGACTGGTACGTGCTCGACTATCCGCTGCACCAGGGCGTGCAGCGCCTGACGCGGGATCTGTGCCATCTCTACCGCTCCACCCCGGCCCTGTACCGCTACGAATTCGACTGGCAGGGCTTCGAGTGGATCGACTGCAACGACGCCCAGCAGTCGACACTGAGCTTCCTGCGCAAGGGGGACAACGACGAAATCGCCGTGGTGATCATCAATCTGACACCGGTGCCTCGAGAGAACTACCGCATCGGCGTGCCTCTTGGTGGAAGCTATCGGGAGGCCCTGAACTCCGATTCGGAATTCTATGGCGGCAGCAACATGGGCAATGGCCCCCTGCCGCTGGAGGCTGAGCCCATGCCATGGATGAACCGCCCCTTCTCCCTCAGCCTGACACTGCCGCCGCTGGCTTCGTTGGTCTTTCTCTACGAGGGTGAATGAGCCACCGCACGAGCGGTCGGCCGCAGCATCTGTATCGAATTTCATCGCATGGGGGACACTGTCTCTGTCTGCGCCATGCTCGGCAAAGCAGCCTGAACGGTGGAATTCGAACGTGTTCGCTGGGCGGAAACCATCTCCCCCGCTCGCTGACCCCTCGCCATCAGGCAGGAGGTATCGATACCCCATCAGCCCTCGCGAGGCCTTACTGACCTCACTGGAAGTCTCGGCTGCGCTGCATGCGGATTTCCGGGCGAATCGGTCAGGCTACGCGATGTTCCGTCTGTGGATCGAAAAAGACGGCATTGGACATGTCGAACGTCAGCTCCATCACTTTACCGGGGGTGGCGCCGGCGCTCGGGTGGGTTCGGCACACCACCTTGGTGTCGTTGAGCCTGATGAAGGCCAGGGTGTCCGGGCCGGTGGGTTCGATGATCTCCACCCGGCAGGGTGCGCTATGGCAGTATTCCGGAGACTGCTCGCCACCGGCATGGGTGATCTGTTCGGGGCGTATGCCCAGGGTCAGCGTCTTGTCCCGCCAGGCTTCCAGCGCCTCGGCATGCGGGCCAGCGGGTAGCACGAAGGCGCCTGCGGCTCCTTCCAGCTGCAGGCCGAGGCCCGTCTCGGCCTGCACCACCCGGGCGGGGATGAAGTTCATGGAGGGTGAACCCATGAAGCCCGCCACGAACAGGTTGGCCGGATTGTCGTAGATCTCCTGCGGGCTGCCGAACTGCTGCACCTCCCCGTCCTTCATTACCGCGATGCGGTCGCCCAGGGTCATGGCCTCGATCTGGTCGTGGGTGACGTAGACGATGGTGGTGCCGGTGCGCAGGTGCAGCTCCTTGATCTCGGTGCGCATCTCGACCCGCAGTTTGGCGTCCAGGTTGGACAGCGGCTCGTCGAACAGGAACACCGACGGGTCGCGAGCCAGCGCTCGGCCCATGGCCACGCGCTGACGCTGGCCGCCGGAGAGCTGCGAGGGTTTGCGATCCAGCAGGTGCTCGATTTGCAGCATCTGGGCCACCCGGTTCACCGTGGCCTCCTGCTCGGCCTTCGGTACCTTGCGAATCTCCAGTCCGAAGGAGATGTTCTTGCGGATACTCATGTTGGGATAGAGAGCATAGGACTGGAACACCATGGCGATGTCCCGGTCCTTGGGGCTGAGATGGGTCACGTCCCGGTCGTCGATGTAGATGTTGCCGGCAGTCACCTTTTCCAGGCCGGCGATCATGTTGAGCAGGGTGGATTTGCCGCAACCCGAGGGCCCCACCAGGATCAGGAACTGGCCGGGCTCGATCTCGATGTCGATGCCCTTGAGCACATGCACCGGTCCGTATCGCTTGTGGACCCCCTGGATCTTCAGTGAATGCATGGATATCCCCCTCGATTCATCCCTTGACGGCACCCGCGGTCAGTCCGCGGACGAAGTACTTGCCGGCCACCACATAGACGAACAGGGTGGGCAGGGCGGCGATGATGGCGGCGGCCATGTCCACGTTGTACTCCTTGACGCCGGTGCTGGTGTTGACCAGGTTGTTGAGCGCCACGGTGATCGGCTGCTGGTCGCCGGCGGAGTAGACCACGCCGAACAGAAAGTCGTTCCAGATCTGGGTGAACTGCCAGATCACCGAGACCACGGCGATGGGTCCCGACAGGGGCAGTATGATGCGTATGAAGATGAGCCAGAAGCCGGCGCCGTCTATCTTAGCCGCCTTCGCCAGTTCGTCCGGCAAGGTGATGTAGAAGTTGCGGAAAAAGAGGGTGGTGAAAGCCAGACCGTAGATGATGTGGACCAGCATCAGACCGGTCAGGGTGCCGGCCAGGTTGACTGATCCCAGGGTTCGCGCCATGGGCAGCAGGATGACCTGGAAGGGGATCATAGTGCCGATCAGCAGCAGGCCGAAGAAGAGGTTGGAGCCGCGGAAGCGCCATTGGGTGAGCACGTAGCCGTTGAGCGCCCCGATCAGAGTGGAGATGGCCACAGCGGGTACCACCAGCTGTACCGAGTTCCAGAAGTAGCCCTTGAGGCCCTCGCAGCTGACGCCGGTGCAGGCGGTGCCCCAGGCTTTGATCCAGGCGCTCGGGTCAAGGCTCGATGGCAGGGAGAGCAGGGTGCCGGTGCGGATTTCGTCGACGCTCTTGAAGGAGGTGATCAGCATCACTAGCAGGGGCAGCAGGAAGTAGAGGACGGCGAGCAGCAGCAGGCCGTAGATCAGCAGCCGTTTCAGGGTCAGGCTGCGGCCGGAATCGGTGTCCGCTTCAACCAAGGCGCTTTCCTCTCAGTTCGGAGTAGAGATAAGGCACGATGATGGCCGATACTGCGAACAGCATCATCATGGAGGCGGCCGAGCCCAGACCGATCTGACCGCGGGTGAAGGCATAGGTATACATGAAGGTGGCCGGCACGTCGGTGGCGAAGCCGGGTCCCCCGCCGGTCAGGGCCACGATCAGGTCGAAGCTCTTGATGGCGATATGGGTCAGGATGATGAAGGCGCTGAAGAAGACCGGGCGCAGGCTGGGAATGATGATGCGCCGATAGATGGTCGGCAGGCTCGCACCGTCAACCTGGGCGGCCTTGATGATAGCGTCGTCTATACCCCGCAATCCGGCCAGGAAGAGCGCCATGACGAATCCCGAGGACTGCCACACTCCGGCGATGACCACGGTGTAGATGGCCATCTTGGGGTTCACCAGCCAGTCGAAACTGAAGCCGCTCCAGCCCAGCTCCTGGATCATGCGCTGCAGGCCTAGTTCGGGATTCAGGATCCACTTCCAGGCGGTGCCGGTGACGATGAACGAGAGCGCCATGGGATAGAGATAGATGGTGCGGATGGCTCCCTCGGCGCGTATCCGCTGGTCCAGCAGGATGGCCAGGAACAGGCCCAGGGCCAGGCAGATGAGGATGAACAGGCCGCCGAAGATCAGCAGGTTTTCCGCCGCCACCCACCAGCGGTCGTTGGCGAACAGTTTGCCGTATTGCAGCAGGCCCGCCCAATCGTAGCGCGGGAGCATGCGCGAGTGGCTGAGTGATAGCCAGGCGTTCCAGAGGATGAAGCCATAGATGAACACCAGCGCCGCCAGGAAGGTGGGCGCCACCACCAGCTTGGGCAGCCAGGCTTCGATCCGGCCACCCCCCGGCTTCATGCTGTTCATATTCACCCCCTCAACCCTGTACCGGGCCGCCGCTACGGCTTCGCAATCCATTCTCCCCCATTATGCCGGGGGAGAATGAACGGGTCACTGGGCGGCCTGGACCGCACTCACCAGTTTCTTGGCGGCGCGCTCCGCACGCATGCTGTCCGAATTATAGTATTCGGTGACCGTGTCGTAGAAGGCGCCCTGGATGGCGGGGAAGGTGCTCATGCCATGGGCCATGCTGGGCACCAGGGTGCCGCCCTCGGCGCTGGCGATGAAATCGTCATGGGAGCGTTCGGCGCAGGCGTCGAACTTGTCCATGGGCAGATCCAAGCGCACCGGGATGGAGCCCTTGTTGAGGTTGAAGATCTCCTGGAACTCCGGGCTCATGATGGTGCTGGCCAGGTCCCGCTGGCCCTTGTTGGCCTCTTCGCCCGAAAGGTTGAACATCACGAAGCTGTCGATATTGAAGGTGAAGGCGTCGGAGGTGCCCGGGGCCGGAGCGCAGATGTAGTCCTTGCCCGGCACTTTGTCGGCGGCGGTGAACTCACCCTTGGCCCAATCACCCATGAACTGGAAAGCAGCCTTGCCGTTGATGACCATGGCGGTGGCAAGGTTCCAGTCCCGTCCGGAGGCTCCGGGGTCGGTGTACTGCTTGATGCGCTTGAAGGTCTCGAGGGACTTGATCATGGTCGGGCTGTTGAGGGCGGCGGGGTCCAGTTCCACGAAGACCTGCCGGTAGAAATCGGCGCCGCCCACTCCCAGCACCACGCTCTCGAAGGTGGTGGAGTCCTGCCAGGGCTGGCCGCCGTGGGCCACGGGAATGAAGCCGGCGGCCTTGATCTTGTCGGCGGCGGTGAAGAAATCGTCCCAGGTGGCGGGGAGCTCCACGCCGGCCTTTTTCAGCACCTCGGGATTGGCCCACATCCAGTTCACCCGGTGCACGTTGACCGGCACCGCCACATAGTGGCCGTCATACTTCATGACATCAGCGACCACCTTGGGCAGCAGCTTGTCCCAGTGTTCGGCGTCGGCCACCGGGTCCAGATTGGCGACTACTCCCTCGTCGCCCCACTCTTGAATGGCGGGGCCCTTGATCTGGGCGGCGGTGGGCGGATTGCCGGAGACCACCCGTGACTTGAGCACGGTCATCGCGCTCTCGCCACCACCACCGGCCACGGCGAAATCCTTCCAGGTATCACCCTTGGCTTCCAACATCTTTTTCAGGGCGGCGGCCGATTTGGCTTCGCCGCCGGAGGTCCACCAATGCAGGACCTCCACCTCGGCCGCCATGGCGGAGGTGGAGACGGCCACAGTCAGGAACAGACCCAGTCCGAGTGATCGTAGGTTCATTGCTGTCGTCCTCTTCGGTTGTTGTTTTGGTGACCGGTCGCGGCGCTGCAACCCGAGGTCAGCTTCCGCAAATTCGAGACAGACGTCGCGTCATATGCCGCCGACGAATTCAGGCGGGCATGGGTGAGTGCTCTTTTCACGACCCTGTATGGCAAGGGCTGTATCCCTGCATCGATGAGGCGATGTTGATTATGTTGTAAGACTACAAGATATTTGCCGGAAAGCAAGCCGGCTCGCTACCGCTTTGATGAAGGCGGCCATGACCGTTCCGCTCCCGGCTGTGCGGCCGTTGAGCGCCGGCCACAGCGACAGACTGCTCTGCACAAGGGAACACATGCAGCTCTAGTCCAGCAAAAGATGGCATTTTGACGATCCGCTCAGGTCACTATTGGCGCGGTAATGCAGTAGGGATGATCCGCCGCCGCATGCTTGCCTATGCCATGGCAGTAAAATCCCGCTGTAGCGCTCCTACAGCAAATATCGATAATGCCGTCCGTCGGCAGGCCGAGTGACTCCGCTGTTCAGCCCCTGACACCCGAAGCCGCCACCCCGCGCACGAACCAGCGCTGGAACAGCAGGAAGACCGCCAGCACCGGTGTCACCATCATCACACCGAAGGCGAGGATATCGCCCCATTGCAGGGGCGGCAGGGTGTAGAAGGCGGCGATGGCCACCGGCAGCGGCCGTACCTGGGGACCGATGGTTACCATCAGGGGCCAGAGGTAGGCGCCCCACCACATGAGAAAACTCAATATCGCCACGCTGGCAAAGACCGGCTTGGCGTTGGGCGCAATGATCGAGAAAAAGATGCGCAGGGTGGATGCGCCGTCGAGCCGCGCCGCCTCCTCCAGCTCCTTCGGCAGGCCGATGAAGAAGGTGTAGAAGAGGTAGATGGAGAAGGCGTTGGCGATGAAGGGCAGGATCTGCGCCGTGTAGGTGTCGCGCAGGCCGAGCAGGGAGATGCCGTAGAACAGCGGCACCGCGATCGCCTCCAGGGGCAGGATCATCAGCGCCAGCACGCCGTTGAAGAGCAGGCCGCGGCCGCGCCATTGGAGACGCGCGAAGGCGTAGGCGGCAAGACTGTTGACCAGCATGCCGCTGAGTACGATGGCGCCGGTGATGAAGAGCGAGTTGAGCAGGAAACGCAGAAAGTCGGTGCGGGCGAAGACGTCGCGGTAGTTCTGCAGCGAGAACTCGCCGCTCAGCAGCCCGGCGAGGCTGCCGGCATCGGCCAATACCCGGGCGTCGGATTTGAAGCTGCCGAGCAGCATCATCGCCACCGGAGCCAGAAACAGCAGGGCGAGACCGAGCAGCAGCAGCTGGCTGAGCCAGCGTGCGAGCGGATGGTGACCTGTCGTCATGGTTGACCGCCCTCATGTCTGGCGAAGCGGCGCTGCAGCAGGGTCACCAGCAGCACCAGCAGGAAGAAGACCACCGTCATGGCGCTGGCGCGGGCCACCTGCTGGCGGGTGAAGACCGCCTGCACCATCTCGTACATCATTGTCGTAGTGGCGTTGTCGGGTCCGCCGCGGGTCATGATCTGGACCTGGTCGAAGAGGCGGAAGGCGAGGATGGTGGTCACCAGCATGACGAAGATCAGGGGGTTGCGGAGCTGGGGCAGGGTCACATGCAGAAAGCGCTGCCAGCGTCCGGCGCCGTCGAGGGCGGCGGCTTCGTGCAGCTCCCGGGGGATCGCCTGCAGTCCGGCAAGCAGGATCACCATCTGGAACCCGGCCCCCTGCCAGATCGAAAGCAGCATGATCGCCGGCAGCGCCAGCAGCGGGTCGCGCAGGAAGTCGCGGGGTTGCCAGTGGCCCAGGCTGAGCAGATCGAACAGCTGGTTCATCATCCCTTGCGGACCGGGTGCGTAGATCAGCAGCCAGACCACCGCCACCAGCGACATGGGAAAGACCACCGGCATGAAGAAGAGCGTGCGGTAGATCAGCGTCCCACGCAGACCCTGATCCAGCAGCAGGGCGAGTCCCAGGGCGAGGGCGGTCTGCAACGGCACCACCAGGGCGGCGAACAGCAGGTTGTTGCCGAGCGCCTGCAGAAAGCCAGGGTCGCTGAAGATGCGCTGAAACTGCTTGAGGCCGACGAACTCCAGCGGCAGGGGCGAGCCCAGCCGCAGGTTGGTGAAGGCGAAGCAGAGCGCCAGCACGAAGGGCAGCAGCAGAAACAGCGACAACCCGAGCAGGGCCGGCGCCGCCATCAGCAGGGCGGTGGGGGTCTGGTCGTTCAAACCTCGCCGGGCGCTCATGGCTTCGACTTGCCGGAGAAGAGCCAGGGATAGCCACGGTTGTCGACAATCTCGTTGTCGATGACGCGGGCCGCCTGGTCGAGAGTCGCCTGCACCTCGGTGCCGCTGCGGATGCGCTCGAAGGCCTTCTGGAATTCGGCGGTGATCACCGGGTAGGCGGGGGTGCGGGGACGGGGCACGGCACGGCCGCTTTCGAGTTGCTCGACGAACAGCCGCAGCGCTCCGCCCTTGCGGTAGTGGGGGGAGCGGGCGATGGCGCTGCGGGTCGCCGGCACCGCGCCATTGGCCTCGCTCATGGCCAGTACCTCCTCGGGCTGCAGCAGAAAGGTGAGAAAGCGGGCCGCTGCATCGGGATGCCGGCTGTCGGCGGTGACGGCCCAGCTCCAGGAGCCCTGGCCGGTGCGGCTGCCGTGACCGAAGTCGGGCAGGGGCAGCAGCAGTAGGGCGTCGCCCAGCCGCTGGTGGTAGTGGGGGTAGTTCCAGTGGCCGCCGAAGGCCAGGGCCGTGCGCCCGGCGGTGAAGGCGGCATCGTCGATGTTGGGGTCGACCCGGCCGCTTTCGATCCACTGCTGGATCTCGCGGAGGGCAGTCACCGAGTCGGGGCCGTTGAGCATGCCTGCGGCATGCTCGTAGGTCTTGCGATCGATGAGGTCGCCGCCAGCCGACTGCAGCAGGGGCGAGAAGGCGTAGGTGTACCACTCGCCGGTATAGTTGAGTTTGAGGTCGAGCACCTGGCCGTCCGCGTCGTCACGGGCCAGACGCTCCAGTATGGTCTTGAACTCCCGGCGCTGCCAGGGGCGTTCCAGCGTGGGAATACGGATACCGGCGGCTTCGAGACGCTTGGCGTCGGCATAGAGTCCGAGGCCGGAATCGAAGGCGCCCACCGACCAGAGCCGCTGCCGATAGCGGCCCTGCTGCAGAATCGAAGGCAGCAGATCGTCGATCAACGGCTTGGGCAGCAGGCCGTCGAGTGGCTGCAGACGACCCTGCCAGACATAGATGTAGAGGAAGGGACCATCGAACTCCAGCAGGTCCGGCAGTTCGCCGGCGACCGCGGCCGCCTGCACCTGGGCGTTGTAGCTGCCTTCGGGGATCAGGGTCAGCCTGGCCTGAAGGTCCGGATTGGCCCGGTTGAAGCGGGCCACCTGGGATTCGAGGGTCTGACGCTCTCGCGCCTGTCCCGCATGGGCCCATATCTCCAGCACCGGGCCGGTGCTCTCCGCTGTGTCGCTGCAGCCGCCCAGCACGCACAGGCCGGTTATCAGCAGAGACATGGCCAGGACTCGGATAGCAGGGGATGCGGGTCTTCCCGGACCGGATAGCATTCTTATAGCCATTGGACAAAGCATAGGCGATCGGCGGCAGGATCAGTAGGGAGGGGCCCTGCCCCACCGAAACGGCCACTATTGGAAGAACGGCACCCGGAGAGATGGACTATGGGTGGTATCCGGTTGAATGATTTGGTGGGGCAGGGCCCCACCCTACACGATGATCGGACTCATCGGACTAGAGGATGTTCACCCGCACCTCCACCGCCATCTCACCCTTGATCTTGGTCGGTGCGAGGAAGCTGCCGGAGACCGGCGGGATGACCTCTGGGTGGCGGTGCACCGCGACGGCGATGTGGTCTCCGCCGACCGGCTGGCCGCTGGTGGAGTCGAAACCGCGCCAGCCGGTGCCGGGCAGGTAGATCTCCGACCAGGCGTGGGTGGTGGCGTGGTCTTCCACCGCGGCGTTGGAGACCAGATATCCGCTGACGAAACGGCTGGCCAGTCCGCAGTAGCGGCAGGCCTCGATGAACAGGGTCGCCATGTCGCGGCAGGAGCCCTTGCCCCGTCGCAGGGTGGTACGGGGCGACTGCACCCCGGGATTGGTGCGCACCGTATAGCGGATGGTGTCGGCGATCTTCTGGTTGATGCGGTTCAACAACGGCACCGTCTCCACCAGTTCGCTGCCGCTCCAGATATCCTTCACCCATTCGCCGACGATGGTGTAGTCCTGGGGAAAGACCGAGATCTGATAGGGGATCAGGTCGATCTGCTCCAGGGGGTCGTAGTGGAAGGGGTGGTGACGGGCATGTTCCGCCAGTTCGAAAGGGGAGGGCAGCTCTTCGTAGTGCTGCACCACCACCCGGCTGACGATCTCCAGGCACTCCGCCTTTTCGCTGAAACTGACGCTGGCCAGGGAGTTGCCGAAGATGTCGCGCTGCCACTCGATGGTGTAGGCGGGGGTGATCTGCAGGGAGGAGGACTCGATGCGGATATCGTGTCCCTCCCGGGGCCGCACCAGCAGCTTGTGAGGCAGAAACTCGACGGGCTCCGGATAGAGGTACTTGGTAATATGCTCGATGTCGATGCGACGCATGGTCTCCTCGTCGGGGTGGTCAGCGCGTTGATCGGCGATTCGTTATCGATTTTCGCTGGTTGTCGTTGTTATGGGGAGTTCGTGTCTGTGCAAACCGCTTCGGATTCATTCTCGCAGGAAATTGCGGCCTTAGACAGCGCCATCGAATCCCGGCTTCCCGGCCTCTGGGTCGGCGCCGAACCGACGTTCACCGTGCGCGATTCCGAGCAGCCTGAGTGGTTGTCCGAATCCCTGGGAGGGGACAAGGAGCGATTGGCATGGCGACTGATGGGCCGCCTGCGTGAACGCCATCCCGGAGCGCTGGTGCTACGCACCCTGGGCCGACAATATCCCGGGGAGGAGCGGCCCCGCTGGTCGATAGGACTCTATGAGTCCCGGGATGGAGCGCCCCTGTGGCAGGGAGCGCCCGATCCCCTCGGAGCAACGCCCGCCCGCCCGGACCCCAAGCGGCTGATCGCCTTCATGGACAATCTGCTGCACGGTCTGACCACGCTCGGCTGGTCGGTCCACCCTTTCAAGTGCCAGGGGAGCCTGCCGCACAGGCTGGTGTTCAGGGTCGACGACCAGCCGCTGCGGCACAGCGAGCAGGCCATCGACCGCTGGTCGAGAGCATCGCAGCACCTCGAACCGATCCCGCTCTCCGGCTTGGTGGACGACCTTGCGGCCGAAGGGGAGTATCTGCTGGCCATAGGCATCCAGTCCGGCGAGAACGCAGAGGAGTACGCGGTTCTGGAACTGCCGGCGTTTCCCGACGTGGCTTGCTTCCGCGCCTTCCTACAGGTGCTGGAGCCGGCGGCGGCGTTACTGCCCGCGCTGGTGCTTCAGGGCTTTCCTCCGCCGGTGGACGCCGGGGTCGCCTGGACCACGCTCACCCCCGATCCGGCGGTGATCGAGATCAATCAGGCGCCCTATCCCGATACGCTGCGCTTTCTGGTCGCCAGTCGTGAACTTTACGAGGTCTGCGAGGCGGTCGGTCTCTCACCCTATCGTCTGCAGTACAACGGTACCGAATCGGATAGCGGTGGTGGAGGTCAGTTCACCCTCGGTGGTGAGGAGCCCACCCTCAGCCCCTTCCTCACGCGTTCCGGACTGCTGCCTCGGCTGATACGCTACTGGATCGCCCATCCGGCCCTCTCCTATGCTTTCGCCCCCGACTACCTGGGTGGTTCCAGTCAGTCGCCCCGCCCCGACGAGGGGTTGAGATCGCTGTTTCAAGAACTCAGGTTGGCCCTGTTTCTGGTGGAGCGGGAGCGCGCGCCGGAGCCGGAGTTCATCTGGCGCAGCCTGGCCCCCTTCATGGCTGACGCCTCGGGCAACACTCACCGCTCGGACCTCAATATCGAGAAGCTCTGGAACCCCTATCTGCCGGGGCGCGGATGTCAGGGGCTGGTGGAGTTCCGCGCCTTCCGCATGGCGCCGACACCGGAGCGCGCCGCCGCCATGACGCTGCTGCTGCGGGCGCTGGTGGCGATGCTGGCGAACGCCAAGACGTCGCCCGAGCTGGTCGATTGGGGTGACGAGCTGCACGAGCGGTTCGCGCTGCCTCACTACCTGACGCAGGATCTGAACACGGTTTTCAGCGATCTGGAAGCGGCCGGCCTCGGCCTGGGCAAGCGCATCAAACAGGTCCTGCTCGAGGAACCGTCCAGGACCCAATGGCAGCTCAGTTTCAACGGCTGTGGTCTGCAGATCGAGCGGGCGCTGGAGTTCTGGCCGCTGGTGGGGGGTGACGCGGAGACCCAGGAGAGCGGCGGCTCGCGCCTGGTGGACGCCAGCACGGCGCGCTGGCAGCTGTTGCTGCGCCCCGAAGGCGCGCAGGAGGCTCCTGACTTCTCGGCCTGGCAGCTCGAGGCGGGCGGGTTGGCTCTTCCGCTGCGCGAGGAGCGGGATGAGAAGGGGATATTGCGACTGGCCGGTGTCCGCCTGCGCGAATTCGAGCCCTGGATCGGGCTGCATCCCGGGATCAAACCACGCACCCCGCTGAACCTGCTGCTGCGCCATCCGCAGCTGCCGCAGGCGCTGCGTCTGCAACTGCATGCCTGGCAGCCTGCCGGGCTGCCCTATGCGGGGCTGCCGGCGGATCGAAGCGAGGCGGCCGCACGCCGGGATGAGCGCTTGACCCGGGAGATCGTCGACGCCGCCACCCTGGGCGAGGCCGTCGATCCCCCGGTCGAGGCGGTCAGCGGCTATGGCGTCGATCTGCGCTGGTGGCTGGAGTGAGGCAGGCGGAGCCTCCCTGCCCGCTTTGACGCCTGCCGCTCAGGCGGCCTCACGCCAGACCCCCGCAGCGGTTGCGCGGCGGCAGAAATCGGCGAAATCGCGCGGCGGCCTGCCGAGTGCGCGCTGCACCCCGTCGCCCAGCGAGGCGTTGCGTCCGTCGAGCACCTCGCGGCAGATCTCGGTGAAGACATCGGCAACGATCTGTCCGCCGATCTCCAGCATGGCGGCATGGAACTGCTCCAGGGTGATCGGCTGGTAGCGGATCGCCCGTCCCGTGGCCCGGGTGAGTTCCTGCGCGGCTTCCGCGAAACTCAGGAGGCGGGGTCCGGTTACTTCGTACAAGGCGCCGGCATGGCGCTGCTCGGTCAGTGCGGCAACCGCGACATCGGCGATATCGTCCACGTCCACGATGGGTTCGCGCACGTCATTGGCCGGCAGGGCGATCATGCCCTCGAGCAGGGGCTCGCGCAGATACCCCTCGCTGAAGTTCTGGGCGAACCAGGCGGCGCGCACCAGGACGTATTCCAATCCGGATTGGCGCACGATCTCCTCGCAGCGCTGGGCGTGAAGCTCGCCGCGGCCCGAGAGCAGGACCAGCCGCCGCACGCCGGCCTGCGCCGCATGCCGGGTCAGGGCCTCGATCTTTTCCGGCGCGCCGGGAAAGGCCAGATCGGGAAAATAGGAGATATAGACGGCAGAGACCCCGGCCAGGGCGGCGGGCCAGGTTTCCGGCCGCTCCCAATCGAAGGGGATGGGTGCCTGGCGCGAGCCGTGGCGTACCGGGGCGCCGCGGGCGGCGAGTCTTTCGACGATGCGGCGACCGGTCTTGCCGCTGGAACCGATGACGAGTATGGGGGCTGATGGCATTGTCTTGTCCTCGAGTGGTTGTGTGGGTGTGACAAGCCTAGATGGCCATCTTTGGATCAACCATGCTGGTTTGTCTGCAAAAATATGCAGATTGTCCAGAGTTGTGGATCTCTGGTGTTTGATTGGGTAAAAAGGGCCCATGCCAGAAACCAACCCGCAACTGCCGGAGCCGGCCGACCCCCTGGGCGAGACCCTGCATCTGCTGCGCCTGACCGGCACCCTCTACTGCCGTGGCGAGTTCAGCGCACCCTTCAGCGTCGAAATCCCCAAGCTGGAGGGCATGATGAGCTTCCTGGTCGTCACCTCGGGCCGTTGCTGGCTCCAGATCCGGGGTTCACAGCCCCTGTATCTGGAACAGGGCAGTCTCACCCTCATCCCGCATGCCGTTGCGCACATCATCAGCAGCGATCCGGCCATCGCCCCCGATGCCCTGTTCGATCTGCCGATCCGCAAGATCAGCGAACGCTACGAATCGTTGCGCCACGGCGGCGGCGGCGCGCTCACGCGGACCATGTACGGGGTGGTGCGCTTCGACTGCGTGGCGGCGCAGCATCTGGTCCGGCTGCTGCCGGAGACGATCCGCATCGACGGCTGGGACGACGATGCGGACGGCTGGCTGCACAGCACCCTGCGCTTCATATCGAGCGAGGCGGCGGCCCTGAAACCCGGTGGCGAAACCGTGATCACCCGCCTGGCCGATATTGTCGTCATCCAGGCGATCCGGAGCTGGCTGGAGCGCGCTCCGGAGGCCGACCAGGGCTGGCTGGCGGCGCTTCGCCATCCGCGCATCGGACGCGCCCTGGCGCTGATCCACCGGACTCCCGAACGGGCCTGGAGCGTGGACACGCTGTCGCGGGAGGTCGCCATGTCCCGCTCCGCCTTCTCGGCCCGCTTCACGGAGATGGTCGGCATGTCGCCCGGGCGCTACCTCACGGAGTGGCGCATGCAGCTCGCCCGTACGCGGCTGCTCGATAGCGGCGATGCCGTCTCGGTGATCGCGGCCGATCTCGGCTATCGCTCGGAGGCCGCCTTCTGCCGGGCCTTCAAACGGGTCTTCGACGCTACTCCGGGAAGTCTTCGCGGCCAGGGAGCCAACAGGGGCTGAGCCGAATGGTATTTAGTTGAGCAGGGATTGTCGCTGATTTCGGGTCAACGGTGGGGCAGGGCCCCACTCTACACCCTGAACCATTGGGTAGGGTGTGGCCCTGCCCCACCCAACAAGGCTGAATAGCACCCTAGTACACAATGACAGTCGTTCAGTACGGGCCAGTCGGGGCTGAGCCCTCGGGTAGCCGACGCGCTACTTGCCCAGGCGGGTGAGAAAGAGGCTCGCCATCAGCCGTTCCACCGGCACATGATCGTCGGTCAGCAGCGGCAGGGCGTCGGCCGGGGTGCCGGTCGCCATCACCGGCTCGGTCACGTTGAGCCAGCGGCGCAGCAGACCACGCTGCGCGTGGAGCTTTTTCGGTATCCCGTTGCGGTTGCCGGCCGAGATGACGTAGGTGGCGCGGGTCGGCTGCAGCGGGATCTGGTCGAGCCAGACATGCACCTCGGGAAAGACCTGGCGCAGGGTCTTCACCATCGACTTGACCAGACGGGCGTCGGGAAAGGCGTCGACGATGTTCAACACGTAGAGTCCATGCTCAGACAGTCGCTGGCGCACCAGCCGGGCCATCTCCAGGGTCACCAGGTGGGGCGGGATGGCGATGTCGTGGAAGGCGTCGGCGACGATCACGTCGTAGCGCGCGTCGGTCTGGCGTGACAGCACCAGCCGCGCGTCGGCATGTTGAACCGCCATTTCAGCGGTATCGACGTACATCTGCGATGCGGCCATCTGCGTCACCGCGGGATCGAGTTCGGCCACCGTGACCCGGGCCTCGGGATAGAGGGCCTGCACCGCCCGCGGCAGGGTGTAGGCGCCGCCGCCGATGAAGAAGAAACGCTCCGGCGACTGCTTGGCGAAGTGGTTCAGGGTCAGCTCGTCCATCAGGTGGACATAGGGCGCCACCAGCACCCGGGCATCCTCGCTGTGGTTGCTGCCGTGGAGCAGATGGTCGAGCACCATCGATCTGAGCCGGCCCGGCGGCATCTCCCAACCCTCGTCGACCACCCGGATGCAGAAGTACTGGCTCTCCCGGTCGCAGGGGCTGGTGAGGCCGTCGCGCACAGACGTGAACATCAGCAGCAGCGCGGAGAGTATCGCCAGCACCGGGTAGACCCGCACGGTCTGCTGCTTGAGCAGCGGCAGGGCGAGCAGCGCCAGGGTCAGCGCCGCCGCCAGGATCACCGAGCGGCTGCCAAACTGCTGGATCAGCCAGTAACCGGTGATGAAGGTGCCGAAGATGCTGCCCACCGCCGCCAGCGCGTGCATCATGCCGACGATATGGCCGGTGCGGCTGGAGAGCCGCAGGGCCAGGGTGGTGAGGATCGGGGTGACCACGCCGAGCAGCAACGCCGGCAGGAAGAAGAGGCTCAGCACCAGCAGCAGGCTGGAGGAGAGCAGGCTCAACTCGCTGGTCTGGATGCCGGGGGCCACCAGGGTCAGGAGCAGCGGGATCGCCAGGGTGGCGAGGGCGGAGAGGACCAGGGTGTAGCCCGCCGCCGGCTCTCCGGCGTTGCGGTCGGCCCAGACGCCGCCCAGCCAGTTACCCAGCGAGAGGCCGGCGAGGATGACGCCGATCACCGCTGTCCAGGTATAGAGGGAGACGCCGACATAGGGGGCGATCAGGCGTCCCGCCACCACCTCCAACACCAGCAACAGGGCTGAGCTGAGGAAGACGGTCAGGGCGTAGAGGGTGATCTTGGCGGTGTCCGACATGGTTGCGGTTGACTCATCGGAAGGGCGGATAGCGGATGATACGCCGCCCCGGCGTTGATCCGATATCTTTTTTCAGCGTACTTTCTCAGGCGTCTCGAATGCCTCCAGACGCTCGAAGAAGGTCTTGTGATCGATATAGTGGGTGCCGTCGCAGGAGAAGGTCATGTTGATCATGCCGTTGATCAGGTTGATCGCCCCGTTGCGCAGATAGAGGGTCTCGTCGGTCAGTCGCAGGCGTCGGAATTCGTTGAGTATGAGGGTGATCTCGGGGCCCTGGATGAGCGGTTCACGCCCGGCGTAGCCGCCGTCGGGAAAGCGCTCGAGAAAGCTGCCGTCGAAGATCTCTTCGCGGACGAATTTCTCGTAGCAGAAGGGGTCGCGGGCGAACCAGCAGGTCAGCTGGCTGGAGGAGTAGTGGATCTTCGTATGGAACATCCCCTTCTCGATGAAGAGCCGGAGCACGACCTGGTGGAGGTAGTCGATGTTGTGGTCGAACAGGCTCTCGGCCCGTTCCTGCTGAAACAGCAAACTGCGTACCGAGGGGTCTCCCTTGATCTGGAGCCATCGCTGGGGCATGTCGTCTCTCCGGGGTTGGTCATTCACGACTGTCCTGACGGTGACAGCCGTGATCTCATAACTATGACCGCAACTATATCCGCGGATGGCAGCAATATTCCGTTCAGATTCTGTTGATATCCGAATCGGCTGTCGCTGGGGGATAGTCGGCGGCAAGTGAGCATCATGCGTTGTGACATTGACTGCATCACGTGGCATAACGGGTTCATGCCGGCGTTCCGGAGTGCG
>JBNLGI010000090.1:0-4597 GCA_050305975.1 Sedimenticolaceae bacterium
CAGCACGATCTTCACCGTCTTGGTGAAGGCGTTGAGGCGCAGCACGCGGCTGACGTTGATCAGGTCCTTGTCCACACCCGAGACCCCCACGGTGGTGTTGATGATGGTGGGCCAGAGACAGCAGAGGGTGACGGTGATGGCCGAGTTGAGAAACGACTTGGAGAAGATCGGGTCGTCGCTCACATAGAGGGCCGAGACCACCATGGTCACCAGCGGCAGCCAGGCCAGAGGTGAGACCGGCTTGAAGATCTGGATCAACGGGTTGATGGCGGTGTAGAGGGTCGCGCTCATCCCGCAGACGATGCCGATGGGTATGGCGATCAGCGAGGCCACGATAAAACCGGCCATCACCGTCAAAAGGCTGGTGAAGATCTGGTCGATGAAGGTCTCCTTGCCGGTGTACTTGCGCTCGCGCATGCGCTCGATGCGCTCCTGCGGCTGGCCGGCGGCCATCGCCTTCTCGACACGCGCTTCCATCCTTTCATAAAACTCATCCGCCTTGGCCCGCTCCGCCTGATGTTCACCATAAAGCGCTTGTGTCTGCTCCCAGACCTTGGCGGGACCGGGCAGCACGCCAAGCGAGGTCTCCACGTTCCTGGCGCCCACGCTCCAGAGGCCCAGGAAGACCACCAGGGCGATGAAAGGCACCAGCAGCTGTTTGGTCAAACGCGTGATCGATTTACCGACCCGGTCGCTGGCCAGACGCTCGAGCAGACGCTCGAAACGCGGCAGGTTGAAGGTCTTGGATGTCATCTCTATAGCCATCTTCGTAATCCTGTTCTGCGTCTATGGCAGATCGAACCGATAATCCGATTGTTCTCACCCGACCACCCTTCTCCTTCAGGGAGAAGGGCTTCAAGTGGCTCCACTCACTGCCTCAGATCTGCTCCTCGCCCTTCAAACCGATTGGAAAGCTGTCGATGTAGGCATTCGGTTTGGTGCCGTCGAAGGCGACGCCGTCGATGAACTCGGTTTGCGGGGCCCGATAGCCGGACTCGTTGTCAAAGTCCGGAAAATCAGCGGCCGACATCAGCCCCTCGGCGATCAACTCCTCGGCCGCCTTGCGATAGATGTCGGGACGGTAGACGCTCCTGGCGATCTTGTCGTACCAGCTGTCGGGCTTCTGCTCGCTGATCTGGCCCCAGCGGCGCATCTGGGTCAGGTACCAGACCGCGTCCGAGTAGTAGGGATAGGTGGCGTAGTAGCGGAAGAAGACATTGAAGTCCGGTACCGAGCGTTTGTCGCCCTTCTCATACTCGAAGGTGCCGGTCATGGAGTTGGCGATCACCTCATAGTCGGCGCCCACGTAATTGGACTGGGAGAGGATCTTCACCGCCTCGGGACGGTTGGCGTTGTTGTTGTCGTCCAGCCACTTGCCGGCGCGGATCAGCGCCTTGACCACGCGCACCGTAGTATTGGGATACTTCTCGGTGAACGCCTTGGTCATGCCGAAGACCTTCTCCGGATTGTCTTTCCAGATCTCGTAGTCGGTGATGACCGGCACGCCGATCCCTTTGAACACCGCCTGCTGGTTCCAGGGCTCGCCCACGCAGTAGCCGTAGATGGTGCCCGCCTCCAGGGTCGCCGGCATCTGCGGCGGCGGGGTCACGGAGAGCAGCGCATCGGCCTTCAGCTGGCCGGTTATGTCGCCCTTGTGAGGCGCGTAGTAACCGGGATTGATTCCGCCGGCGGCCAGCCAATAGCGCAGCTCGTAGTTGTGCGTCGAAACCGGAAACACCATGCCCATCTTGAAGGGCTTGCCGGCCTTCTTGTACTGATCGACCACCGGCTTCAGGGCATCGGCCTTGATCGGATGGGCCGGTTTGCCGTCGGCCTGCTTCTCCACGTGGGGCTTCATCATCTCCCACACCTCGTTGGAGACGGTGATGCCGTTGCCGTTGAGGTCCATGCTGAAGGGAGTGACGATGTGGGCCTTGGTGCCGAAGCCGATGGTGGCGGCCAGCGGCTGACCGGCCAACATGTGGGCGCCGTCGAGCTGGCCGTCGATGACGCCGTCGAGCAGCACTTTCCAGTTGGCCTGCGCCTCCAGGGTCACATAGAGACCTTCATCCTCGAAATAGCCTTTCTCGTAAGCGATGGCCAGCGGGGCCATGTCGGTCAGCTTGATGAAACCGAACTTCAGATCTTCCTTCTCCGGGTAACCGAGCTCGGCACTGGCCGTGCCGGCACCCAGTCCTAGACTGGCGGCCAGGCCAAGAGTCAGGGCGGCCCGCTTGATGAAGCTTCTGCGGCTGCTGATCTGGATGGGACTGCTTGCGCTCATGAATAAACACCTCGTGGTCATTAACAAAAATTTTTTCATTGGTCCTGCAGGCAAAAAAAAACGTCCACTCCCATGCACGATCGAGAAGATCGTGAGGGAATGGACGCCTTTGTCCTTTGCCGGTCTGCGTTGACCGATAAATCTGTTCGTCAGGAGCGATCACCATCGCCCTCCGTTGGGCTGGTCCGCCATTGGACCGGGATCGACCTTGTATACAATAGAGCAAGCGCTGTGCCAGCTCTACTGTCGCCTGCTGGCGAACATCGCTGCCTCAAGCTTTTGTTTTCCTATTTTTCAATGCGTTGGTGTTTTTCCAGATTAAAGTTATGTGAATTCGCAGCACTGTCTCACACCATCGCCGAAGATTTTGCATAAACAACCCGTGCACTGTTTTCAGCCAAATTTCCTACCTACTTGGTGGTAGGCTGAATCATCCTGGTGCAGATTGGCTCGATCAGCCAGAGAGAATACTGGCAGCTTCGATGATGTTCTGCGCAACATCGGCCAGTCTGCGATTGGTGTCCATGGCCAGCTTGCGCATCGCCTGATATGCCTGCTCCTCGCTGAGGCCGCGTTGACGCATGATGATGCCCTTGGCCTTGTCGATGACCTTGCGGTCATTCAGCTGCTTGTGGGCCTTCTTCAGCTCGGATTCGAGGAAGTTGAAGTGCTGGAACCGGGCCACGGCCGCATCGATGATGGGACGCACCCTCTGTGTCTGAAGACCATCCACCACGTAGGCACTCACGCCCGCCTGCGTGGCCCGACGGATGGTCTGGTTGTTGTCGTCCTGTGAGAACATGACCATCGGGCGCGGCACGGTGGACTGCACGGACTCGAGACTTTCCAGCGTGTCACGTCCGGGCGCCTCGATGTCGATCAGGATCACATCCGGATTACAGCTTTCTACCGCGGACAACAGATCGCCGTCTCCCGAAACGCAGGCCACCAGCACGCAATCCACGTCCCGCAGGGCGAGATCGAGCATTTCTCGGCGGTCAGACTTGTCATCGACAAGCATGACGCGCAACGGTTTGGCACTTTTGGCGGTCGACATGATCGTCGTTTAATACAAATTACATGCCAAAGATGAGCATGATGACAGGTAATGCCCACCTCGGTGAGATTTGTCATTGAGCCTGAGGACCTGATGAATTTAGGGTTGGCATTTTGGAGGTGCTGACCGATGAGTCTAGATCGTGGCACGAAAATATATGCTGGTGTCCTTGGGGCAATACTGCTGATCGTCGTAGTCGTGTGGCTGGTCACCTTCGACTTCAGACTTGGGGAGATCGACGACATGCTGGAACAGGACCCGGAAATCGCCGCCTATCCCTATAGATTTCATGCCCTGGAGATCCGGGGTAAGACCGCAGTGATGTCGACGCCCCGCTCGACCAATATGCCGGCAGTGCAGTTCCTAGGCATGATCAAACCTGGATTGGCGAACAAATCTGAGCAGGATCCCGCCGTGATTGAAGCTCAGAAGGAACTCGGAAGACTCCAGTCGGAAGTACGCAAACTGGTGCTGTCCCGGGAGGATATTGAAAATGTCCGTTGGAAGTTGGACAAAGCATGGTATGCGGATCGCGGGATTCTTGTCGACTAGGCCGTGGATCAGGAGGGACCGGAGAAAGACATCCGTACGGATAAACGTCTATTTCCCGCAATCAGCTGGCCTCATCCATTATTCAAGTTAGATTCGACAACCAGGCTTCAGCTTTATCCCTTTCGTCCGCGCCAAATCCTTTAATTTCCAGACCAGGAATAAGCGTCCCCTCGAACTCGCTTACTTTCTTGATCCATGCTTTGTCTGTCAAGACTGCCGCGCGCTTGAATTTTCTAATCCAACCGAACATGGTTGGAAGACGCGAGAATTCTACAGCTATACCCCCTAAAGAAGGCAGATGAAAATCGATTACATTGTATAGCAAGGTACCATTGACGATATCCTTAGACTTATCCTCCAATTCATCCAGCGCATGCTTCATGTCTTCACTGTCCAGCTTGCCGCTGAGCGTTATTTCGAGGTGGTTATTGCCTTTCTTGGTAACGATAAACATTGAGTTCTCCGCTGTATGTTACGTCAATACTCAGACGAACGAAAACCATGATCTTACACCAATTTCGTTGACACTATTCACATACACAGTCTCTCGAAATCCTTGGGTGATGGGTTCTACCCCGTTTCCACGGACGGTTTTAAAAGACTGAAAACTTCTGATCTTGCCGTGCCACTCTACGCCGCATTCTCGGATTGTGGAACCGTTCGATGTAGTTAAATACATCTGCCATGGCTTCATTACGCGTGCG
>JBNLGI010000091.1:0-5716 GCA_050305975.1 Sedimenticolaceae bacterium
GTCGCTCGACCCGTCAACCCGCAACGCTGGTTGACGGGCGCCACGCGGCGGGGCTCTGCCCCACCGATTTCAGCTTGACGATATAGGTCAATCGCTCAGCGGGTGCGTTCGCAGACGCCTTCGGGGAAGAAGAAGGCGATCTCGGCCTTGGCGGTATCGGGGCCGTCGGAGCCGTGCACCGCGTTCTCGTCGACGGTCTTGGCGAAATCGGCGCGGATGGTGCCCGGAGCCGCCTCCTGGGGATTGGTGGCGCCCATAATCTCCCGATTGCGGGCGATGGCGTCCTCCCCTTCCAGCACCTGCACCATCACGGGACCGGAGGTCATGAAGTCGATCAGGTCGTTGTAGAAGGGGCGCTCCTTGTGCACGGCATAGAACTCGCCGGCCTGTTCGCGGCTCAGGTGGAGCATCTTGGAAGCCACGATTTTGAGTCCCGCCTCCTCGAAGCGGCTGTAGATCTGTCCGATCACGTTCTTTGCCACGGCATCAGGTTTGACGATAGAGAAGGTGCGTTCAATGGCCATTGGGTAACTCCGGAGTTGTAAGGTGAGAAAGAAGCATGATCGGCGCAGATACAGACAGTTCCCGCTGCTGCAGCGCAACAACGGTGCGCAAGGTACTGGTCCCGGAAGTCGCTGTCAAGCCGGACTGGGGGCGTCCCGATCGACCCAGCGCCAGGCGATCGCCACCGCCAGCAAGGCATAGCCCGCCGCCACGCCGTAGGTGGCGGCGGCCCCAATGCCATCCCAGAAGTAACCGCTCAAGAGGCTGCCGACGGCACCGCCGGCACCGAAACTGAGACTGCTGTAGAGGGCCTGTCCCCGCCCCTGGTGGCGTCCCACGAAGTAGCGGTGGATGAGGTGAATGGCCGCGGCATGGAAGGTGCCGAAGGTAGCGGCGTGCATCAGCTGAGCCAGCAGCACCAGGGGCAGGTGTTCCGGTGTCAGCCCCACCAGGATCCAGCGCACCACGGCGATCGCCAGACTGGCGATCAGCACCCTTCGCGCGCCCCAGCGCTGCAGCAGACGGTGCATGAAGATAAAGACCGCCACCTCGGCGATCACCCCGAGGGCCCAGAGCTCGCCGATGGCACTGCTCGAGTAGCCGGCCTCCTCCATGTAAATGGAGTAGAAGGCGTAGTAGGTGCTGTGGCTCGCCTGCATCAGGAAGGTCACGATGAGCAGCGCCAGCACCTCCGGCCGCCGCAACACCACCAGGATGGAGCCCTGCTCTCCCTCCGGATGGAGCGCGGGCTTCTCCGGCACCAGCAGGCTGTTGAGAAAGATGCCGATGTAGAGCACCAGCACCATCTGCGGCACCACCTCGACGCCGCGCTTTTCCAACAGCACCCCCAGCAGGCTTACCGTGAGAATGAAACCGATGGAGCCCCAGAGGCGGATCCGGCTGTAGTGCTGAACCCGGTCCTTCAGGTGGCTCATGGTCACCGCCTCGAACTGGGGCAACGAGGCGTTCCAGAAAAAGCTGAAGCACATCATCACCAGCGAAAGCCACCAGAATCCCTCGGCGTAGAAGACGCCGACGAAACAGATCACGGAGAGAAACGAGGCCAGGCGCACGATCGGCATGCGCAGGCCGGTATGATCGGCGATCCAGCCCCAGATGTTCGGCGCGATCAGCTTGGTGAACATGAGCACCGCCATCAGTTCGCCGATCTCCGCAGGGCCAAAGCCCCGTGCCTTCAGATAAGGCCCCCAGAAAGGCAGCAGTGCGCCCAGGGAGGCGAAGTAGAAGAGATAGAAGCCGGAGAGGCGCCAGTAGGGCATACCGGGTCAATGCCGTTGCTGCGTCAGGATATATAACGCAAAGCACACAATGTCGCATAAAGCCCGCAAAACTGTTGAGTCGTATTTGCTATTCATACTTGGCGAGCTTAGCGCTTCTTTGCGCGCTTTGCGTTATCGAGCGGGTAGCCCGGATGCGACGCAGTGGAATCCGGGGAATCGATGTGCCTGCCCCCTCTGGATTGCGCTTCGCTTCATCCAGACTAGGCAAAACAAGGGGGGATCACGTCCCCAGGTCGGTCAGTCCGGAACTGACATCCATGTTCTGCCCCCGGTGGCGCAGCACATGGTCCATCACCACGATGGCCATCATCGCCTCGGCGATGGGGGTGGCGCGAATGCCCACGCAGGGGTCGTGACGCCCCTTGGTCACCACCTCCACCGGCTGGCCCTCACGGTTCACTGTCTGACCCGGAAGGCGCAGGCTCGAAGTCGGTTTGAGGGCGATGCTGGCGACCAGGTCCTGGCCGCTGGAGATACCGCCCAGCACCCCGCCGGCATGGTTGCTGAGAAAGCCCTCTGGGGTCATCTCGTCCCGGTGCTCCGTGCCCCGCTGCTCCACGCAGAGAAAGCCGTTGCCGATCTCCACACCCTTCACCGCATTGATACTCATCAGGGCGTGGGCCAGGTCGGCGTCGAGGCGGTCGAAGATGGGTTCGCCAAGACCGGCCATCATGCCGGTGGCGACCACGTTGATGCGGGCGCCGATGGAGTTGCCCTCCTTGCGCAGGGCGTCCATATAGGCCTCCATCTCCGCCACCTTATCGGCGTCGGGACAGAAGAAGGGATTGCGCTCCACCTGGTCCCAGTCGAACTTCTCGGCGCGGATCGGACCGAGCTGGGCCAGATAGCCGCGTATCTCGATGCCGTAGCGTTCGCGCAGGTACTTCTTGGCGATACCGCCCGCCGCCACGCGCATGGCGGTCTCGCGGGCCGAGGAGCGGCCGCCGCCGCGATAGTCGCGGAAGCCGTATTTCTGGTTGTAGGTGTAGTCGGCATGACCGGGGCGGAAGCGGTCCATGATCTCCGAGTAGTCCTTGGAGCGCTGATCGGTGTTGCGGATGATCATGCCGATCGGCGTGCCAGTGGTCCTGCCCTCGAAGACACCGGAGAGGATCTCCACCTCGTCGGCTTCGCGCCGCTGGGTGGTGTGGCGCGAGGTGCCTGGCTTGCGGCGGTCGAGATCGACCTGCAGATCGGCCGCCGAGAGTTCGAGTCCCGGGGGACAGCCATCGACGACGCAGCCGATGGCGGGGCCGTGGGACTCGCCGAAGGAGGTTACCGTAAAGAGTTTGCCGATGCTGTTGCCGGACATCCCGCTCAGCGCTCCAGCCAGCCGTTGGCCCGCTGCAGGTCCTCCTCGCTGAGATTGCCGGCGGCGGCCTTCAACAAGAGGGCATTGATGATGTAGGCATAGCGGGAGTTGAGGTAGTCGCGCTGGGAGGAGAAGAGATTGCGCTGTACGTTGAGCACGTCGACGATGGTGCGGGTGCCCACCTCGTAACCGGCCTGGGTCGACTCCAGCGCGCTCTGGGCGGAGACGGTGGCCGCCTTCAGCGCCTCCACCTGGCTGATCGATGAGAGCACGCCGCGGAAGGCGTCGCGCACCTGCCGGTTCACCGCGCGGCGGGTCTGGTCGAGGCTCTGCTGCGCCGCCCGATAGTTGGCCAGGGACTGGCGGGTCTGGGCGCTGACCGCGCCGCCGGTATAGATCGGCACCTGCAGTTCCAGCCCGACGGAAGCCGTATCGGCCTCGGTGGCGAACTCGTAATCGCTGCGGCTGAGGTTGTAGCCGCCCACCAGGTCGAGGGTCGGATAGTGGCCGGAACGGCTCACCTCCACCTCCTGGTTGAGCACCTCGAGACTGGCGTTGGCGGCGAGGATGCTGAAGTTCTCCTGCTGGGCGCTGTCCGACCAGGCCTGCAGATCGTTCGGCACCGGCGGATTCATCTGCAGGCGGTCGCCCAGCTTGGCCAGGTTGCTCTTCGGCTGGGTACCGATGATCTCGAACAGGGCCTCCCAGGAGTTGTCGAGGCCGTTCTCGGCAGCGATCTCGGCCGCCCTTGCCGCATCGAATGCGGCCTGGGCCTCGTGCACGTCGGTAATGGCGATGAGACCGACATCGAAACGCTGCTGCGCCTGTTCGAGCTGACGCCCGGTCGCTTCCCGCTCCGCGATCGCCACGCGCAGGTCATCCTCCGCCGAAAGGATATTGAAGTAGGCGGTGGTGCTGCGCACCATCAGATCGATCTCGGCGGCGGCATACTGGGACTCCGCCTGGGCGATGCTGCTGTCGGCCTGTTCGAGTTGCACCAACCGGTCCCGGCGATAGATGGGCTGGGTCAGGTTCAACCCCAGTCCCGTCTGGTTGTAGGTGTCGGTGTTGTCCACCGATACCCCCTGCGAGGTCTTCAGGTCTCTGCGCACGGAATCGTAGGTGGCGCCCAGGCCGATGTTGGGCAGCAACTGGGACCGGGCCAGGCTCTTGGCCTCGCGCGCGGCGTTGAGCTGTTCCTTGGACGCCTGCAACTGGGGATCGTTCTGTAACGCCAGCTGATAGATCGTCATCAGATCCTCGGCATGGGCCGTCGTCAACACAAAGAGCAGTGGCAGTATCAGAAATCTCTTGATCAGTTTCATGTCCGTTCCATCATCAGTGACGGGGGGTTGGGGGGTTACGCCGGGAGACTTTACCACACTTGCGCAGGCCGAACTGAATCAGATTCAGTCTCTGCCGCACTACTCCTCGGATCGCTGCGCCACCGGCATCGGCGGCACCAGCAGCTGGGGATCGATGCGTGCCTTGCGCAGGTTCATACGCCAGTCGAGATGAGCCCCCGTGACGCGACCGGTGGCCCCGATCTCGGCAATCAGATCCCCCTGTTTCACCCGATCGCCCGCCTTCACATGCAACCGGTGCAGATGAAGAAAGGAGGATGAGAGCTGGTGACCATGGTCGAGAATCAGAGTGCCGCCGGAATAGAACATGTCCGGATGCGCCAGCGTCACCACGCCGTCCGCCGGGGCATAGACCGGGGTGCCGGCGGGCGCGGCGATATCGACCCCGAAATGGGGTCGCCGGGGTTCACCGTTGAGGATGCGCTGACTGCCGTAGATACCGCTGATGACGCCTTTGGCGGGCCAGATGAAACCCTTTAGGAAATCGGTGCGGGGGTCGTCCAGGCGGCGAGCCTTCTTGACCAGCGCCGTCTCACGCTTGATGCGCTCCCAGTCCCGTTTCGGAGGCGTCACTTTCGACGGGGGCAGCCCGTCGATGCGCTGGATCTCGTACTGGCGCTTACCGATGACAATCTTCCGCTGTTCCAGAGTCGCCTCGTCCCGCTTCACCACCAGCGTGTGTTCAAGCCCGTCGTCGCGGCCGAATCCGAGAATAAAGAGGCCATCGGGCGAGACCCGGATGGATTCGCCGTCATAGATGACCCGGTTGCCGGGTTCGGTGGTGCCGATCACCATACCGCCCTGCATGAGATCACCATTCAGTTCCAGGGCTGCCGCCTGCAGGCAGGGTAGCGCAAGCATCAACAGTGAGAGCGGGAGTGCCTGCCGGCACCAGGGTCTGAGCAGTCTGAAAATCATGTGATGGCAACATCCAATTCGGTGCGAAATGTTTCCCGGCAAGCTATCACAGGCTCATGATCGATCCAACTTGGCCTGCAGCGACGAGCACGGCGCGTACTTTGTGTCATCCTCTCAAGCCAGCTCACGGACCTCCGAACAGAGAGCGCTGAGCGGGAAAGGCAGACACCACCGCTAACGATTGACAGACAACAAAACTGGCTGTAGAGTTCGCGATCTCCAAGCCGGTCAGCGACTGGTGACCCCCTTTGCCGAGGTGGTGAAATTGGTAGACACGCTAGCTTCAGGTGCTAGTGGGGGCAACCCCGTGGAGGTTC
>JBNLGI010000092.1:0-53872 GCA_050305975.1 Sedimenticolaceae bacterium
CAATAACCGTCGGTTGCTCGAACCCATTGGCAATGTGCCACCGGCGGAGTTGGAAATGGCGTATTATCGCCAACAGGAGGAGTCAGCCGAAGCGGCCTGACTCAAACAAAACTGTCTCCGGTAAAGCCGGGGCGGTTCAGAGAGTTATTTAATTATTCGATTGAGCCCGCCCACCAATTCACTCTGCCAGAGTCCACTAATCCGGGCTCTGGCATTTTTATTTCTCACACCTATTCAGAGCAACATTCCGGTTTTGGAGTCAAGGCCAACCACCAGTCGAGTGTCGATCGAATTTTTCGTATTCGAATAAATTCGAAAACCGCCTGACAGTCGATCGAGCTTCTCACTCGTTTGCAATCATTCTCGAGATCCTCTGCCAGGGGGTCATGACACCCGTCATGTTTTGCTCGCTTGGCTTCCACCCCTTCTGACAGGTGCACTATACTGATCCATCCGGATGTCAGGCTTTTTCAGGGACAGACTCAATTGATGTCCCCTCTCCAAGAAAATCAATGAACCACACAACGACAACCGGTCTGGATTCCACCCTGAACGAGACGATAGATGCCTGCCTGATGCTGGTTGAGGCTTCTCCCTCCATAGCCCTCTGCATTGCCCCCTCGGGTGACGGAGACTATCGGGTATTGGGATCAAACGCAGCCTGCCAGCAGCTCTTGAAGGGCGCCGACTTGAGGTCATCGGCGGCCACCCTGGACGACTATTTTGTTCCTTCTGATGCAGAGGCCCTATCCGCTCACTTGGATCGATGCCTGGAGTCGGGCACTGGTTTCACCTTTACCCGACAATATGTCACCGCCAACGGTTCACGCCACCTCAGGACCGCACTGACTCCTTTACGTGACCCAGCCACGGATAGTCTCTGCATCCTTGTCACGGCAATGGATATCACTGAAGAGAAGCAGGCCCAAACCAGCTTCGCGTTGCTGGAGTTCGCCCTGAACCAAGTCCATGAGACGGCTATGATCATCGGTGAGGATGCCAGAATCCTCTACGCCAACAGTGAGTCGTCCCGTTCGCTGGGCTATACCCGGGACGAACTGCTCGCAATGTCGATCCCCCAAGTCGATCCAAACTGGCCCAATGAACGTTGGCCTGAGATCTGGTCCATCCTCATGGAGCGTGGATCGCTACATTTCGAATCCAGCCATCAGACCAAGGATGGACGTATTCTGGCTGTTGAGATCAATGCCAGCCATCTCAACTACCAGGGTCGCGACTACGCATTCGCCCTGGCCCGTGACATCAGCGAACGCAAACGCGTCGAAACGGAACTGCACAAACGCTCGGAGGAGTTTCGCGTGCTCGTCGAGCACTCACCCGACCTGCTGATCCGCTATGACCGTCAATGCCGCCGCATCTACGCCAACCCCGCCTTCATCCGCCAAAGTGGATTGTCGCTTGACCAAATGCTCGGAAACACGCCGACCGGACAAAGGGTGCTGCTGACAGAACCGGAAGCCTATGAGTCGAAAATCAAGGAAGTCACAGAGACCGGCAAAAGCACCGAACTGACCTTCAGCTGGCAGGACCTGAACGGCGACGAGTTCTGGACCCATGCCCGCTTCGTTCCGGAAAGGGAAACAGACGGGCACATCGCAAGCGTGCTGGCCATCTGTCACGACGTCACCTCGTTGAAGACGACCGAACGGCAGTTGACCACACTCATCAACAACATTCCCGACATGGTCTCACGCTTCGATCTCGAGGGCCGAATCATCTATTTCAACCCGACAGTGAGACATAAATTCGGCTTTACGGGTGAGAACTTGATCGGCAAACCACCACCGGGCGAGGACACCAACGGCCGACCCCTGACGGAGTGGATCCGCCAGGCCGCCAGCTCCGGCAAACCCAATCGTTGCGAGGCCATCTGGGAACTGCCGGACGGCCCACACCATTTCAATGTGCAGCATGTTCCCGAAAAGGACCGGTACGGGCGTGTGACGAGTGTTCTCGGCATCGCCTCCGATGTGACCGATCTGATCGAGGCGCAACATGCCTTGCGTGAAAGTGAAGCGCGTTATCGCCAAATCTTCGCCAACACTCAGGAATCACTTTTCCTGCTCGAGGCACTCGCGGATGAGCGTTTTCGAATTCTCGAAGTCAATCCCGCGTTCGAAAGCACCCTGGGAGTGAGTGCCGACAAGTTGATCGGGAATATCCTCGACCAGGCGCTTCCCTCCGCCGCAGTCGACGCCATAAGCAGTCAGCTCCGTCGCTGCCTCTCGAGCAACACGGTGACCCAAGAAGAAGTGACCTTCGATGCCGGAGAGGGTGATAAGACGTTTCACACCACGTTGATCCCGGTAAAAGGCAAATCGACGCCGATCACTCGCATCGTCGGTCTGACCCGCGACATTACCCAGATACGCCGCTCCGAACAGGCGATGAGACGCCTGAACCGCGCGCTAAAAACGCTGAGCAGCGGCAATGAGGCACTGGTCCGTGCCAGCAACGAGGCTGAACTGCTCGATAACATGTGTAGTGTGGTGGTGGAAGTGGGCAGCTACTTTGCGGCCTGGATCGGTTATTCCCAATCCGATGGTAAGTTGGCTCAGATAACCGGCGCGGGTGACAAGACGATCCTTAAAGTCATCATGCAGCATCGCCAGCAATCGATGGAAAGCACCGACCCTGCCGCGCGCGCAGTCAATACGAACAGGGTCCAGGTAATTCACGATATCACTGAATTGCCCGAATGCGACCCCTTCGGCCACATGTTCAAACGACGGGGTGTCAAAGCCTGCCTCGCACTGCCGCTATCCAATCCCGAGGGCGCCTTTGGGGTTTTGGCGATCTACTCCACCGACAGTTCGGCATTCGATGAGGAAGAGGTCAAACTGCTTACGGAGATGGCAGAGGATCTCTCATACGGCATCCACTCGCTACGGGTTCGTACGGAAAAAGAACGCTTCCTCGAAAAGCTTCAGGAGAGCATGGAGTCGACCATCAGAGCGCTGGCCAGCACCGTCGAACTGCGCGATCCCTACACCGCCGGACATCAGCAACGCGTGGCCGAACTGGCGGTTGCGGTCTGCCGTCATCTGGGCTGGCCCGAGGAGAAGGCACAGGCCACCTACCTGGCGGGCCTGGTGCACGATATCGGCAAAATCGCCATACCGGCGGAGATCCTGAGTAAGCCTGGACGGCTGAACGAGGCGGAATACACGCTGGTGCGAACTCATGCGGATGCCGGATGCGACATTCTGAAATCGGTCGATTTCAACTGGCCGATTGCGCAGATCGTCAAACAACACCATGAACGTCTCGACGGGTCCGGCTACCCGGCCGGACTCCGCTCAGAAGCGATTCTCCCTGAAGCCAAAGTGCTGGCCGTGTGTGACGTCGTGGAAGCCATGACCACCCACCGACCCTATCGGCCAGGTTTGGGAATCGAAGCCGCACTGGTCGAAATCGAGCGGGGAAAAGAGACCTTGTATGATGCGCAGACGGTGGATGCCTGCATCCAACTGATCCGGGACGAGGGATTTCAGTTTTCCTGAGGCAGATTTCATCCATCGCCCTTGAACCAGACGCCCATCCGGTAACCGCAAATGGATAGGGGCACGATGAGCTTGGGATCGCCCGATCGCTCGATGTCCCGTCTCGCCAGCTCAGCCACCCCGAACAACAAGCCTGTTTCACGATGCCGATTGCAGGAGTGCAGCCCTGCGTCCTGCGCACACTTAGCATCAGTTGGATCGAGGTTCCAGCACTGTCGGGATAGCTTACACTCGCAATGACGACGATGATTCCGCGCTCCTTGAGCGACTCGAAACAGCGGTCGCAGACAGTCTGAAGCGGAGCGGTCAGCAGCAATCGACTCGATACCCCCAGTTCCGTCACCTGCACCTTTTAATCCAATGAAATTCTGGTACTTATTATGCGGTCGACAGGCGCCTGCCGGCGCTCCCTTGCGTTATGGAGGCGGCAGAAAATGGGGGCGGGCGCCGCCTTGCGAGCCCTCTGCAAGACCGCCTGAGTGTCGTTCGCCAAAGTCGCTTCCATGCTCTCGAGAATCGACCCGCCGCAGCGCGAAGCACACGGAGCCAAGTAACGCCAATCGTCAGACCGGAGGACTACGCAACCCCACATGCTGTGTGCGCTAGTCTTCGTGCTCAGGGTAGCGAAATCACATCACCGTGACAGCCCAGGCCCGTTCGCTGTAAAGCTGTTCGAGAGCGTGCAGCGATCTGTCCGTCAATCAACACCTGAAACTAATGGCAGTAAGCGGTGTGCTCTTCTGTTGCAGCGAACGTTGCCAGTCAATTGTCGATACCGACACCGACCATCGGCTTCAACCTGACATGGACTGCTTTTGTCCGTTCCGATTCGCCCGCCGCTTTTCCTTCCACCACAATCCGCTGACGAGTTATTCCGTCTCTGACCAGCAGCTTTGATGCCCGTTCCGCCTGCTCCAGGGCATCGCGCAGCTGCGCGATCGGGTCCAATCCACTTTCGGAGATGCCGGTCAGGACGACGATGAGCGAGGTATCCGCCTTCAATATTTGAACCAGCTCTGTATAGGATGCTTGGGACTCACGCGTCGGCTCACCCGAGGTTTTATCGATGACCAACCACAGATCCTGATCCGAACCCTTCAACACCGCGGCGACACTGCCGTCGGATTCTCTGGCATTCCCGGCGGACCCTTGGACTGCCGAAGATGAGGAACGCGATCCCCGTGCTCGCTCTTGACGATCTGGGTTATCTGCCCCAGGGATGGCAGCCCCATCAGCCGGCGGTCCATCGCTCGCCTTCCCCCTTGGCGGTAATTGCGAATCCTGCTCGCCATGCCGTTCAGTAACCGGAGCGGAACCGAAGAAGCCTCCCGCCCATTGCACCACATCGCGCCACAGCACGGTCAAATCGTTCGTATTTGGAATCAACAGGGCGATCAACAAGGCGGCGATCGCCATGGGATAGAAGAACCAACGCCACAGTTTCCCGACACCCTCTCTCGAAGCGTGCTCTTCTCCCAGCAACTCATCCACATCAGTGAGCAGTCCCTGGGGTCTGCGTTCCTCTTCGTCGGGTAAAACGGGCATCGGAGGCAACTCGCCCAGAAACGCTTCATCCCCGGTCAGCAGCGCCTCATCCTCGATCTGCTGGCTTGTCGGAGCCGTCTCGTCCCGGTCATTCCACATCGGGACGAATTCCTCCGTCTCCACGGCTGAAGTATCCGGAATTTCGGCAGCGGGGGCTTCCTGCTCCGGGACTCGGATTTCGTCGACTTCCTCTGCAGCTTCCTGCTGCCGATCCTCTCTCTCATCTTCCATCGAGTCAGCCGAAACAGCCGTCGTTGCCGCTTCATGCGATTCCGGGACATTCCCATCCGCATCTTCCGCTTTCGTCTCTTCGACTGAACCCTCTGCGGCAGCCGTGTTGTGCAGCTCTTCGACGAGCAAGGTTTGATCGAAGGTCAGACGCCGCTCCTCGACCAACTCCTTCAATACAATCAGCAGATCCTGTGAGTTTAAATGGTGTTTCTTTTCCAGAGCGCCATACAGCAGCAATCGCGCCATCACCAGATTGATCTCTCGGGGAACACCGTGGGCGATGCGATGCAACAATTCAAAGATGTCGGTATCGAATTTCGGATCCTTATCCCAACCGGTCAGGCTGAGGCGGTGCTCGACATAGCCCTGTACCTGTTGAGCCTGCATCGGCTCGAGTCGGCAGCTGGCGACAATCCGTTGCGTGATGTTTTCCATCTCCCGGCCGTAGATCAGACTGCGCAACTCCTCTTGTCCTACCAGGACAATCTGAAACAGGGGTTGATTGCCGATCTGGAGGTTGGAGAGAAGTCGCAACTCCTCGAGCCCGTTACCTGAAAGGTTCTGCGCTTCGTCCACGATCACCACCACTCTGCGGCCTTGCTCGTGGAGCGACAGGGCATGCTGTTCAATGCGTGTCAGCAGCGTCGCCTTGTTGAATTCCTGTGCCTGGTATCCGAACTCGAGGGCGACCAGACGCAACAGCTCCTCACCCTGCAACTGATTGCTGACCAGATTGACCGCGTAGATCCTGTCATTGTCGAGTTCCGACAGGGTATCGCGAACCAGTGTCGTCTTGCCTGTTCCGGGACGACCAGTGATCAATACGAACCCTTCCCCCTGCTCAAGGGCGTATTTGATATAGGACCATGCTTTGACATAGGCACGATGAGCATAGCGAAACTGCTCGTCTGCACTCATGCGAAATGGGTTAGTGGTCAATCCGTAAAAGGATTCGAACATAGGGCGCTAGTCCGGAGATTCAGAATTTGAGCAATGACCTGACCACCTGTTCGATCCGCGAGGTGGGATTGCTTTTCTAGTTATGGATTTGTTGTCGCTCGTACAGGCCGCATCCCTTCAGCATCTACGCACACTCACGAGTGACACCCGCTGCTCGCAAGTGATTCTGTCCGATAGATCGTTTCCGTGGTGATTGAAAAAATTTACGCCTCCCCTGGATGAACCGTGAAATTATGTCATATCTGACGCCTGTTGTGCCGACGAAATCCCGGCCAGCAGCGGACACGACCTGACTCAGAGTGACTGCAACTCCACGACCCCCACCTTCGTGACCGGCCCGCGACATTTGATGTATTCGTTACAACGCTCGATGAAAAACTGTGCGCTCTTGGGCATAGGCACTCTGGCTCGTGCAATGTAGGTGATCAGGTTGGTGCCCTCCTTCAGCAGACGGCTTCCCTCATCCGCCTCCCAACAGGCCACGCAGGACTGTTTGTTCCGCTCCACCTCGCCGATGCCAAGCAGTTTCTCCGACGCCACCACGAATTTGGGCCACACATCGAAGATCACCGGGTCGGTCCGCAGGGTCTCGGTCTTTAACTTTGCCGATTCCGCGAACTCCCTGATCAGCGCTTCCGCGTTGGGGTAGAAGTGGCTGTCGTGAAAAGCCGCGATCATGGCCTCCGAGATACGGTCGATCGCCCGCATGGTCTGGGCAATCTTGATGTAGCGCGTTTCGTAGAATGAACTGATGGGGACGGTAAACGCCCTGAACGGCTCGCCCCAGAGTTCGTCGATACCTTCGTCGCCACTGCGATGCTTGACCAGTTTGCCCATCTCCAGGGCCTGTAGCAGATACTGTCCGCACTCGTGCAGCAGCTCCCGGCTGCGTGGCGACTTCACCTCATCTTCGCCCAGGGCCACGAGCTGGCGGAAGATATCGGTACCGCGATTGAACAGGGCTCCGGCGAGCATGGCTCCCTTGACGCGCTTGAGCTCGGGATCCTGTTCTGATTCATAGGCTTGGCGCGCTTCATCAAGCCGTTCACCGGGCATGTTGATGCCATGCTCGACATGATTGAACAAGCGCCGCGTCAACGCTTCGATGAGATATTTCTTTGTCTCCAGACTGTCTTCCATGGGCTCATACCGCTTGATCCAGTAGCCGTCGTAGAAGACACAGGGCTTACCATCGATCACTCTGGAAGCACCGTTAGGTATGTTCTCTTGAGTTTCCATTTACACTACCCAAAATGGATATTCCAGGATATTTGACCCCAATCAGGCGATTTCGTTAGGTGCGGATGATAACCCATCCGAGCGTTAAAAAACCGCTAAGGCGACTGACTGGCATCGAGCAAGGCATCCCGGTTCAAAGCACTTCGAGCAACCGGATCAGATTCCGGAGTTTGGGGTCGTCCTCGATAGCCCCCTCCCAGAATGGATAGACCAGAGCCTCGCTACCCTCGCCGATCACCAACTTGGATTCAAAGGCCTCGGCTCCGGAGGGCATGGGATGTTCGGTCGGTATGCCCAGCGTCTTGATCGCTGCCATCAGATCCGATTTCTGCTGGGCAGTCAGGCTCCCAGACCGCGGTTTTTGTGTCGTGTAGGTTCCGGTGTCGACGACAAAACCCCCCTGTTCGTCGATCTCGAGGCGGAATGCATACTCCTCCTCACCCACGACCTGATACTTGATCGGCACCATCTCTGCCCCCTTCCGTCGCTTGCTTCGCTGAAATTCTGCGCCTCTACGCATGATTTTGAAACAGGGTGTGCTTAATGGCGGTATAAATCCGATAATGAGCTAGGCTCATTATGGCGGCAGATACCGGCCACGGACCCCGCACACTTCACCCCTCGGACAAAATCAGGCTACTGGAGTGAGTATAGCCAGCCGATCCGAATGAAGTGTGAACACAGGTAAAATACCTGCTTTTTATCCGCGAGATTCGGAACCGCAGCAGAACCGTATGCCCGGTTTCATACCCAGCCACCCTAGCCCCGCAAAGACATATAAGGATGCAGCGCATGATTGAAAAACCTGTCGCCCTGATCACCGGCGCCTATCGCGGCCTCGGCCGGGAGACCTGCCGCCGTCTCGCGCAAGCCGGCCACCTGGTGATACTGACCGCCCGCAACGCACACGCCGGAGAAGCAGCCGCCGTGGAACTGCAAGCTTCCGGATTGGACGTGACATTCCGTCGTCTGGACGTCACCCGGGCGGATGAGGTGGCCGATCTGGCCAAGCATATCCGAGACACCTATGGCCGCCTCGACGTCCTGGTCAACAACGCCGGTATCTTTCCCGATGCCCCGCCTGGAGAACCGGCCAGCAGCGCTCTGCAAGCGGATACCGCGACGCTGATCAAGGGTTTCGAGACCAACACCCTGGCCCCCTTCAGATTGTGTCAGACCATGATCCCGCTGATGCAGGATAGAGGACGCATCGTGAATGTCTCCTCCGGCATGGGGCAATTGAGCGAAATGAACGGATGCTGCCCCGCGTACCGGCTTTCGAAAACCGCACTCAACGCCGTCACCCGGATCTTTGCCGACGAACTGCAGGATACCGACATCAAAATCAACTCGGTCTGTCCCGGCTGGGTGCGTACCGATATGGGCGGAGAAAGCGCCCCGTTGTCGGTAGCCGAGGGCGCCGAAGGTATCGTTTGGGCCGCCACCCTTCCTGATGACGGCCCCAGTGGCGGTTTCTTTCGTCATGGGCAGCCGATCGACTGGTAGCTTCCGCGGCGGGCGTCGGCGGCAGATGCGCATCCACTGTCTATACTCGTCGAATCAGCCGGCGATAGCGGCTCAATGAGAATCGTCCACGTCCACAAGGATGTCCGCCATGATCTCGCTTCGATACAGCGCAGTCCTGGCCTGGACGCTTGACCCGGAAAGTCATCGCCTGGGCCGTCAATCCTTCAAAGCTCCCGACCCCTACTCCGGCCTGCAGAAGACAGGAGCCCGCTTGGCGACAGGCTTCGAAACCACTCCTTCGCTGGAGCAGCCCCATCGCACCGGCACAGCAGGGTCCGGCGAGCGACGCGACCGACAATGCCAAACAGCGCCTGGAGGAGTGGCTCGATCGACCGCCGGAACCGATAACGACTAGGGTACCCGGAACCGAATCCCCCTATGCGCCTGCCGGTGTCGAACTGAGCCCGGAGAACCAGGCCCTGCAGCAGGAGTCGATCCGGGAATATTTCCATCACATCATGGAGAGCAACCGCCACCAGCGCGACGTCTTTCGCTGGCAGCTGTTTTCGGCCAAGATCATCTTCGCCAGTGTGATACTGCTGGTCGTCGCCGGTATCTACTTCGCCGCCGTTCAGTTCCACCACGGGCTCAAGAAGGGGAGTTCAGCCACTGGAGAGACCGAGTTCGAGGCCTCACTAAAGGGGATCAAGGTCAGCTCGCCGGTATGGGGGGTGATCATCCTCACCATCTCACTGGCGTTTTTCTACCTCTATCTGGAGCACGTCTATCCGATCGAGTTCATCGGCGGATGAAACCGCAGCGGCTCAATGCAGGCAGCACTTCCTGAAGGGCTTGCCACTGCCGCAGGGGCAGGGAGCATCGGGATCGATGGCCTGTTCGGGGGCGAGACTCTCGTCCGCATCGAGTTCGGGAAAGCGTCGGCGCGCCAACCAGAAACGCTGGATCTCCTGCGCCGCTTCAGGAATCGATGCCTGCAGATCGGCCACCTCCTCCTCGTCGAGCGTATCGAGCACCTGCCAGCCCGGCTCGTCACTGAACAGGATAATCGGCTGCAACATCTCGAACAGCTCATCACCCCCGCTGTCCCAGGCTTCCGCGGCCATGGCGACACCCCGCATATAGCCGAGACACCACTCGTTGACCACCAGGAAGCGCTGGCCTTCCACCTCGTTCTCGTTGAATATGGGCTCGAAGCCGTAGCCCGGCGCCATTAGGGAGTTCACCACGTCGTTGTAGTGGCGGATCATCAACTGGTAGATCTTCTCGAAACCTTCGGCCGACTCCCACACCGGCTCGCTCTCCCCCCAAACCGCCGGCAGCCAGGCCGAGGGCGGAATGATCTCCGGACCGCTGATGATGGCGGTAAAAAAACCGTCGAGTTCCGACAGTCCCAGCAGACCCTCGTCCATCTCCTCGTCATCGAGGGCTTCCGGCAGGCGCTCCATCAGAAAACGGTCGAGTTCATCCATCTCCCATTCTTCGAGTGGACCGTTCGGATTGATCATTTGATGCCTCTCATCGATTTGCTGTAGCAATGCATTCTTACCGCGATCGGCAAGCGGCGTCGAGTGGCATGATTCAATCCCCTTCGAGTCGGGCCACACGGCGCTTGAGTTCATCCAGTTCGGCACGCATCTGCTGCACGAGTTGCATCAGATCCCCATCAACCGGCGCCTCCATCTCCTGCAGCTGCTCCGACGCCACCCTTTCGCCCTCTTCGGTAAATAGATGCAGAAAGCGAGACTCCCGCTTGCCCGGCTCCCGCGGCAACCTGGCGACGAAGGGCCCGTCGCTGCGCTCCATCAGGGCGTGCAATACCTTCTCCGTCTCGTTGACATCCGAGAAATGGCACAGGCGCTGGGTGCGCGTGCGCAGCTCTCCCGGAGTCTGGGCCCCGCGCAGCAACAGCATGCAGATCACCCCCAGCTCCTGGGCGGAAAACTCGAAACCGCCGAATCCCGTGTTGCAGAAGCGGTGCTTGTATTTCGGTACCCGACTGCCAAAACCGCTCTGCGCGCTGACCAGGTGTTTTCGGATCAGGTCGTCGACGGCGTTTTGAACCTCACTCTCGGTCAAGTTCATCACCGGATCCCGGCTGCTCTTCTGATTACAGGCCGCAGTCAGCGCATTGAGCGACAGCGGGTACTGCTCGGGGGTGATGATCTCTTTCTCCAGCAATGCGCCGATGAGGCGTGCCTCCACAGTGGTCAGCTCGATGCGCATGGGGGCATTCTCCTCCCGGGTATGGATAGATTGGCCATGTCTGTGGATAGTAGAGCATAGACCCGTGTCGAGGGAATCGCGCGTTCCGATCCGGCACTGTCCGGCCTGGCGGGAAGGCCAGGCCGATGATTCAGACTCCCCGTCCAGAGCTGACAACCTATGGCGCTCCATCCCACCCAGGCCCACTGGTTCGAGGCGAGAATACCCTGGGAGCACAGAATGCATGCCCACGAGCAGCCGGCCGGCCGCATGCCCTATCTTCCCGAGCCGAAGCGGAAGACGAACCCGACGCAGTGCAGGCGATCGGCGAACCGGGAAATCGGCTCACTCTCCCCTCAACGGGACTAAGCTTTTCAGTGACAGCGTCGAACAAGCACTGGACAGCGCATGCACCTGACGGCGATCTCCCTGACCAAACTGCTCTCTCCCGCAAGCGATCAGCAGCTGACCGGCTGGCTGTTTCTGCGCCTGCTGGCCCTGATCTATTTCATTGCCTTTGTCTCCCTGGGGCTCCAGATCGCCGGTCTGGCGGGGCCCCAGGGCATACTGCCGCTGGAAGACTACCTGGCCGAAGTGGCGGCCGATCTGGCGCCGCCTGCCCGCTGGTTCTGGCTGCCGAACCTGTTCTGGCTCACAGGCGCCGGCGATCGCGTATTACAGGCTACCGCCTACCTGGGCGCGCTGCTGAGTCTGCTGCTGCTGGTCGGGCGCTGGCAGCGGTCCCTCTTGATCCTCCTCTTCACGCTCTACCTCTCCCTCTATCACGCCGGCCAGGAGTTCACCAACTTCCAATGGGATACCTTGCTGCTTGAAGCGGGATTCCTGGCCATCTTCCTGGTCGGCGGCGCCAACCGGCTGCTGATTCTGCTCTTCGAATGGCTGCTGTTTCGGCTGCGTTTCATGTCGGGCTTCTTCAAGCTCTTCAGCGGCGACCCCTCCTGGTCCGGCCTCACCACCCTCGACTACTATTTCGAGACCCAGCCCCTGCCCCACGCCGGCGCCTGGTATGCGCAGCAACTCCCGGAGTGGTTGCTCCGGACCGGCACCGGATTCACCCTCTTCAGCGAACTGATCGTACCCTTCTTCATTTTTCTGCCGCGTCCCTTCCGCCTGGCGGCCGCCGCCATCACCCTGCTCATGCAACTGTTGATCATCGCCACCAGCAACCATAACTTCATCAACCTGCTGACCATCGCCCTGTGTCTGTTTCTGCTCGACGACAGGATCGTCGGCCGCTTTCTGCCCCGGAGAGTAAAGAGCGGGATCGCCGGAGAACACCGAACCCCGGGGCGATTCCAGACCCTGACGGCCATCCTGGCCGCCCTGCTGATCGTACCGGCGAGCCTGATCGGATTCGGCAGTCGGGTCGTCCACCAGCCCCTGCCGGACTCCCTGCTGACGATCTACCAGACGGTCAGGCGCTTCGGTATCGGCAACATCTACCATGTCTATCCCACCATGCAGACGGAACGCCAGGAACTGATCATCCAGGGTTCACAGGACGGCAACCAGTGGCGGACCTACAGGTTCAGATACAAACCGGGCGATCCGGCCCGCAGACCGCCATTCAACGTGCCCCACCAGCCACGACTCGACTGGATGATCTGGTTCGTGCCGACCCAACAGCGCATGCAGATGTATTGGTTCGGCGCATTCATGCAGCGGCTCCAGCAAGGGTCGCCAAGCGTCATCGAACTGCTCGCCAACGATCCCTTTCCCGATCAGCCTCCACGCTATCTTCGGGTCCTGGCCTATCGCTATGAATTCACCGACGCCCCGGAGCGGGCGCAAACCGGAGCCTGGTGGAAGGTGGTCTATCTGGGAGAGTTCCCGCAGGTGGCGCCCAGACGACCCTGAGCAGTGGCCGGATCCCACCCTGAGCTGTGGGGCCCTATTTCGTTCATGGTGATTCATTCAAGGAAAACGGGTGGAGCAGCGGCCCAGCCTACGGCATCGTCATGGGTGCGGGGTGGAGCCCTGCCCCACCGATCAGACTGTCAGGCTTGATTGCCCGTTCGTGCTCAACGGCCCTGGCTGCCCTGCCGGAAACGCGTCAGCAGGCTCTCGGCTTTCATCACCCAGTTACGGATGTCGTGGATGGTCGCCTCGTAGGGAAACTGCTTGATACTGTAGATCGAGGTGTCGCGGAACTCGGCGCGGAATCCGCTGTGATGGCTGATCAGCCCCTTGTCGCGTTGAATTTCCCAACCATTTTCTTCGAAAGGACACATACGCAAGTCCCTTTGGCCATTGGTTAGCATCCCCCCGAGGGCAAGCCGCGAGAGACCGTCGAGCCAGCTCACGGCTTCTCCAGGGGCAGATAGAAGAAGACGAAGCGCCCACCGTGGATATCGATCTTGAGTTTCGCCCCGTGGTGAATGCCGTAATCCACATAACCCGGAGTGGCGCTGTCCAGGTGGCACTCGCTGCTGTGCTGGGGCGATTCGAAATCCCGATCGCGATCATACCAGGAGAGCAGCATATTTTCTCCCAGATGCTGTTGCGCCTCTCGACCGGCCACTGCCATCGCTTCCCGGTAGTCGGCCAGCGGCGGCTCCGGATCGAGCAGGATCAGTTCGATTTCACTGAGATCGGCCAGCTCGGGCAGCGGGCAGGCCATCCCGGAGGTCTGTTCGTCATTCATAACCTCATGCGCCCCATAGGTTCTTTCTTGGTGTTTACCCTATACTAGCCTGCCGGACCGATCTCCATGAGACCGCTGATCGGGTGATCGGCACCGTTCGGCTGCGATAGACATTTCATTCCCCTAGGGCCTGTTAACACTGATCCGATACGCCCTGTTGCGTCAGAAAAAGCGCCAATCAAGGCGCGAGGAGAGAAGTTTGGTCATTCCAAATGAACGACGAGCAACGCCGAGTGGCGCTTTTTCTGACGCCGTCCGAGGCGCGGAGCAGGGGCCCCCGCATAGCGGGGGATGCGACCGCCGGTGGTCGACCAAACGCCCCGCTTCGGAGTCGAACGGCTTACGCCCCGCCGAGGGTCGGATCCCCACTGCGTGGGGCCCCTCCTCCGCCTCTCGGGGCGTTACCCGAAGGGCTGGGGCTGTGTTTACGCCCAGCGGCGTTATCATTCGCTCATGTAGCCGGGCTACACTACGCTCATTCTGCCTTGCTGGGCGTAAACACAGCCCCGGCAGGGTGTATCGGATTAGTGTTAACTGGCCCTAGGACAAGCTCAGATGGTGAAAATCTACGGCATCCCCAACTGCGACACCATGAAGAAGGCCCGCCAATGGCTGGCGGTGCACGGGGTCGACTACGAATTTCACGACTATAAAAAAGAGGGTGTGGACGAAAAACGCCTGCGTCGCTGGGTCAAGCTGGTGGGTTGGGAGAGCCTGTTGAACCGTCGCGGGATGATGTGGCGCAAACTCGACGAAGCCGTCAAGGCAAACATCGACGAGGCCAGCGCTATCCGCCTCATGCTGGAGACTCCTTCGATCATCAAACGCCCGGTGCTGGAGCTGGGCGACACCCTGCACCTGGGCTTCAAAGAGGCGCAATACGCCGAACTCTTCGCCTGATCGCCAGCCACGATTCCAGGCTGCCGCAGACTCCTCCTGATCACCATTCCCTGTATAATGGCCCGCTTTCCGATTTCCCGAGGTGCAGCATGATCAAGATCAACGAGAACTACAGCAAACTCCAGGCCTCCTACCTGTTCTCCGACATCGCCAAGCGGGTCGCCCAGTTTCAGAAGGACAACCCCGACAAGCCGATCATCAAGCTGGGTATCGGCGACGTCACCCGCGCCCTGCCCGATGCCTGCATCCAGGCCCTGCACGCCGCGGTCGACGAGATGGCCAACGACGCCACCTTCCACGGCTACGGCCCGGAACAGGGCTACGACTTCCTGCGCCAAGCGATCGCCAAGGGCGACTTCCAGTCCCGCGGCTGCGCCATCGAGGCCGACGAGGTCTTCGTCAGCGACGGCGCCAAGTGCGACTCGGGCAACTTCCAGGAGATCTTCGCCAGCGACATCCGGGTGGCGATTCCCGATCCGGTCTATCCGGTCTATGTCGACACCAACGTCATGGCCGGCCGCACCGGACCCGCCGAGAACGGCCGCTACACCGGCCTGGCCTACCTGGAGGGCAACAAGGCCAACGGCTTCATTCCGGAACTGCCGGACGAGCCGGTCGATCTGATCTACCTCTGCTTCCCCAACAACCCCACCGGCGCCACCGCCACCAAGGCCCAGCTCAAGGCCTGGGTCGACTACGCCAAGGCCAACAAGGCGCTGATCCTGTTCGATGCCGCCTACGAGGCCTTCATCCAGGATCCCGGGCTGCCCCACTCGATCTACGAGATCGAGGGTGCCCAGGAGGTGGCCGTGGAGTTCCGCAGTTTCTCCAAGAACGCCGGCTTCACCGGCACCCGTTGCGCCTACACCGTGGTGCCCAAGGCCTGCACCGCCTATACCGCCGCCGGCAAGCCGATCGCCGTTCACGGCCTGTGGAACCGCCGTCACACCACCAAGTTCAACAGCGTCTCCTATCCGGTGCAGAAAGCGGCCGAGGCGGTCTACAGCGAGGCCGGCCAGGCCCAGATCCAGGAGCTGATCGCTTACTACATGAAGAACGCCAAGTACGTGCGCGAACAGATGGAGGCCCTCGGCTACGACTGCATCGGCGGCGAGAACTCACCTTATATATGGATCGACGCCAAGGGCGACTCTTGGGCCTTCTTCGACAAGCTGCTGAACGAAGCCGGCGTGGTCTGCACCCCGGGCGCCGGTTTCGGCAAGTGCGGCGAAGGCTATGTGCGCATCAGCGCCTTCAACAGCTTCGAGAACGTTCAAGCCGCCATGAAACGCATCAGCGAGGTATTGTAGTGCCCATCTCACACGACTACGCCCAACGGCTCGAGCAGGCTCTGCCCGGCATCGTCGAACATTTCGGAACCCCCTTCCATCTCTATGACGAGAAGGGCATCCGCGAGACCGGCCAGGCCCTGATCGATGCCTTCGCCGGGGTCGAGACCTTTCGCGAGTACTTCGCTGTCAAGGCGCTGCCCAACCCCTCGATCATGCAGATCATGCACAGCCTGGGCTTCGGCTTCGACTGCAGCTCCATCGCCGAGCTCGCCCTGAGCCGCCAGATCGGCGCCCGCGGAGAGGAGATCATGTTCACCTCCAACAACACCAGCGCCAAGGAGTTCGCCGCGGCGGAGGCCGACGGCGGCTGTGTGCTGAACCTGGACGATATCTCGCTGGTCGACAAGGTGCCCGAGATGCCGGAACTGATCTGCTTCCGCTACAACCCGGGCGAGCGCCGTACCGGCAACAGCATCATCGGCAACCCGGTGGAAGCCAAATACGGGGTATCCCACGATCAGCTGCTGGAGGCCTACCGCAAGGCCCAGGCCCGCGGCGCCAAGCGCTTCGGCCTGCATACCATGCTCGCCTCCAACGAACTCAACCACGCCTACATGGTGGAGACGGCGCGCATGCTGCTTGAGCGGGTCGAATGGATCTCGAAAGAACTCGGTATCCGCTTCGAGTTCATCAACATCGGCGGCGGTCTCGGCATTCCCTACCGCCCCGGCGAGAAGCCCCTCGATGTCGTCAGCATGGGCCGCGAGATCGGCAAGCTGTTCCAGCTGTTCAAGAAGCAGCACGGCTACATGCCCAAGCTCTATGTCGAGAGTGGACGCTACATGACCGGTCCTCACGGCGTATTGGTGACTACCGCCATCAACCGCAAGGAGATCTACCGCACCTATGTGGGTGTCGACTCCTGCATGTCGTCGCTCATGCGTCCGGGCATGTACGGCGCCTATCACCACATCTCGGTGGTGGGCAAGCAGGGTGAGAGCGAGACCGTCGACGTGGTCGGCTCCCTGTGTGAGAACAATGACAAGTTCGCCATTCAGCGCCCGCTGCCGAAGATCGAGGACGGCGACATCCTCTACATCCACGACACCGGCGCCCACGGCCACTCCATGGGCTTCAACTACAATGGCAAGCCGCGACCCAAGGAGCTGCTGCTGCGCGAGGACGGCCGGGTGGAGATGATCCGCCGGGAGGAGACGCTCGACGACCTCTTCGCCACCCTCACCTTCGAGCCGGACATTCACAAAGCCGAAATCTGACCTGAACGGCTGACTGCCCCCGACTGGGACATCGGCGATGCCGGTGCAGCAAGCCGCACCCTACACGTTAATCAGTAGGGTGCGGCTTGCCGCACCGTACAGCCCACTCATTAGAGCCCTCTAGTATCCGCTCAAGCCCAGTTCACGAAGGCTTTAGCGACAACTCGTTTTTTTGCGACTGGGCGCACATCGCTCACCCCTTTCTTTCCCAAAAATTCTTTTAATTCTCGAAGGTTACAAATTACCCCTTTATGGGTAGTGGTTCTCAAAACGCAACCTGACGGACTGCAATACTGAAACCTCAAGAACAATGTAAAAAAGGAGAGTCCTATTATGGAATTCTTTGCACTCCTCACTGCACTCGTAGCCGTTTGTCTGTTTTTCATGCGCAAGAGCATGCGTGGCGAAAGCGCATCGGACAGTAAGATCAACATGGGTGACTTCCAGGAACAGATCGAGCAGGCGCTCAACCTTCCCGCCGAATCCGAGAAGGCGTGGCAGAATGAACCGGCCACCGAGGCGCTGATACGGGAGCTCGACGAGAAAGGCATCTATCTGCAGCGACAGCTCACCAAGGGCCAGGCGATGAACGTACTCGGGCTATTCTCCCCACCCGACGGCCGCCAGGTGGATATCCTCAAGCACTTCAACATCCCCTACTCCTACAAGATGAATCAGACCATGGCGCACTACCTGATTCGGGAGCTGTTCAACGACCCGAAGAAGGTGGCGGAGTGGAACAACCGTCCCCCCACCACCACCGTGCGCCAGGGCCTGCTCTTCATGCAGGGACGGCTGGTCAGCGGTCTGAGCCATGTCGAGTCGCAGAAGCTTCTCGACAAGCTGGGCATGGAGCATCCCGAGCGCTATCAGGAGTGGAAACAGATCGATCGTCTCTTCCTGGAGACCAACAACCCGGAGATCCGCGCCAGGTACAAGGTGCGCAAGATCACCTGGAAACGTTTCTTCGACAGCTACGAAGCGCTCAAGGAAGCCGGCATCTCACCCAGAGCCATGTCCGGCGAGCACATCATCGAGCACTCCCTTCGACAGGACGACAGCATCGTGGCTCATGCGGAGATCCGCGACGCCATGGAAGCGGCCGCTTCCTGATCCGCAGACAAAATAACGCCGGTCACTCGACCGGCGTTTTTTTACTCACTGGCGGGCCCGGATCAGGCGTAGACATCGATACCCAGTACCTCGCTGACATAGGCCCGCTCATCGCTCTGTTGCAACGCCCTGTAAGCCGCTATCGCGCGCTGCTGGCGCTCCTCCTGACCCAGATAGCCATTGGGATTCTGCGAACGCCGGTTGTTCAGTATCCGCTCTGCCGAACGAATATCCTCGATCGCCCGGGTCGCTCGCGGGGACTCCAGGGCTTGCGGCTGGAGAAGCTGGGATGAGTTGTCGGCAGCTGCACGTTCCCGCGCCGACTCCTGTACCACGGGCAGCGAGGGAAAGGGATTGGTGCGGGCGATCTGCATGGTGTAAGAGAGGCTGTTGGACCTAGGGCTGCGGTTGTCTCAGTGCTTCCGGCTATTCCGCCTCGTAGCCTGCCGTCTTCACCGCCTGGATCAGGGTATCCCGATCGGCGTCTCCGCTTACCACCGCCTCCCCCTTCTCCAGAGAGACGTCGGCACTCTCAACGCCGGAAACCGCCTTGAGGGCTTTGGACACATTCATGACACAGTGCTGGCAGGTCATACCGGTAACTTTCAGGGTCGTGGACAAGGGTCTCTCCCGTTCTGCTGGTTTGAAGAATCTCAGGCGGTTGGCGTTGGTCACCACGGTGACCGAGGACATGGCCATGGCCGCACTGGCAAACATGGGCGGCAGCAGCCAGCCGGTCACTGGATAGAGCACGCCCGCTGCCAGCGGAATGCCTATCACATTATAGATAAAGGCGCCGAAAAGATTCTGCTTGATGTTTCTCAGCGTGGCCCGCGAAACGGCGATGGCGGTACTCACATTGGTCAGAGAGTCGCCCACCAGGGTGATGTCGGCATTGTGGATCGCCACGTCGGTACCGCTGCCGATGGCAAAGCCGGTGTCGGCCTGGGCCAGGGCCGGGGCATCATTGACCCCGTCGCCGACCATGCCGACCCGGTGGCCCTGCAGCTGTAGCGCCTTGACGATGGCCAGCTTATCGGCGGGCAGCACCTCGCTGTGGACCTCTTCGACCCCCAGGCTGCGGGCGACGGCTTCGGCGGTGGCCCGGTTGTCGCCGGTGCAGATCACCACCTTCACCCCCTGTTGCGCCAGGGAGCGTACGGCATCCCGGCTGTCATGGCGCAGCGGGTCCTTGAGGATCATCAGACCCTGCAGCTGGCCGTCGAGCATCAGCCAAACCGGTGTGCCCACGGCCTCAGCCTCCTTCTCGGCAATGCGCATGAGATCTTCCGGCGGCTGGATCCCCAGGGCGTCCAGGTAGTGTCGGCCACCCAGCTGCACCAGTTTTCCCGCAACCCTGCCCTCGACCCCGAGGCCGTCGTGGGAGCGGAAATCGGTGACACTTTCGGGCTCCAGAGCCTGAGCCCTGGCATGGGCGACGATCGCCTCCGCCAGCGGATGGGAGGAGACCGACTCCACGCTGGCGGCGAAGCGGATCAGCGCGGACGGTTCCACGCCCTCCAGCGGGTGCACGCCGGTCACCGTGGGCCGACCCAGGGTCAGGGTGCCGGTCTTGTCGACTACCAGGTGGGTCAGCTGGCTGGCGCTCTGCAGTCCCTCGCTGTTGCGGATCAGCACGTTGAGCTGGGCGGCGCGGCTGGTGCCGACCATGATGGCGATGGGTGTGGCCAGACCCAGGGCGCAGGGGCAGGCAATCACCAGCACGGCGATGCCGGCGGTGAGGGCGAAGGGCATCTGCGGTGGCGGACCCACCAGCAGCCAGACGGCAAAGGTGATCAGCGCGATCAGGATCACAACCGGCACGAACACCGCTGAGACCCGGTCCACCAGCCGGCCGATCGGCGGTTTGCTCATCTGCGCCTGGCGCACCATGGCGACGATATGGGCCAGGGTGGTCTCCTCGCCCAGGCGGGTGACCCGGAACAGCAGGGTGCCGCTGCGGTTGATGGTGCCGCCGGTCACCCCATCGCCGGCGCGCTTGGCCAGCGGCATCGATTCGCCGGTGAGCATCGATTCGTCGAGGCTCGCCTCGCCCTCCACCACCTCGCCGTCGATGGCGATGCGCTCGCCGGGTCGCACCCGGATCAGGTCGTCGACCCGCAGTAGGGAGACCGGCACCATGACCTCCCTGCCCTGGCGCACCACGCGGGCGATCTTGGGCGCCAGCCCGACCAGGCTGCCCACCGCCTCGCTGGTGGTGCGCTTGGCGCGGGTCTCCAGCACGTGGCCTAGCTGGAGAAAAGAGAGTATCAACACCGATGCGTCGAAATAGAGCTTCTCGCCGCGCAGCAGGGAGCCGTCGGGCTGCAGGGTGATCAGCAGGGAGGAGAACCAGGCGGCGGCGGTGCCGAGGGCCACCAGGCTGTCCATGTTGGCCGACAGGTGTTTGGCCTGCTTGAGCGCACCGAGATAGTAGTGACCGCCGCTGAAACGCATCACGAAGAGGCAGACGATGGCCACCGCCAGCCAGAAGCTCTGGCCGCCGGGCGCCGCCGGCGAGGGGGCGTACCCGCCCATCTCCATCACCATCAGCCCGCCGCCGACCAGACCGGCCAGCAGGGCGCGTTGCCAGGAGCGGCGCACCTCGAGGGCGGCCTTGGCCGCCTCTTCCGCATAGGGATCGAGGATGGCCTCGTGCAGGCTCGCCCGGACGCCCTGCTGTTCGAGCGCGATCAGCAGATCGGCGGGATGCCGGGTGGTGGTAACCTGCCACAGCTCCCCGTTCAGGCTCGCTTCGGCCTCGGGATCGAACGAGGCCAGGAGCGCTTTCAGCAGGCTCTCCCGGGTATCGCCCGCCGGCTCCTCGATGCACAGCAGCAGGCTATCGCTGGCGGCCCGAGTTTCGATCAAATGGGCGTCGTAGCCCTGATCGATCACCGCGTTGACCACCGCCCGGGGATCACCACCCACCACCTGGGCCCGCTTCTCCACCAGATTGACTGACGCCGCCTCGACGCCATCGACCGCGCGGATCGCCCGCTCCACCGTGGCAACACAACTGGCGCAGGTCATGTCCTCCACCGCCAGCTGGTAGCCTCCGCTGAGGGGCGGCGCCTGCGGCTGCTCTGCCTCGGCCGTGGAAGGGACTTCGGGAATCGGGCAGCTCTCCGGAACCTCCGCCATCGGCCGCGCCTCGTAGCCCGCCTCCCGGATCGCCTCGATCACTTGATGGGGCTGGCCGCCGACCACATCGGCGCTGTTGCCCTCCAGGTTCACCGCGACCGATACGACTCCGGGGACGGCGGCAACCGCCTTCTCCACCGCGGCCACGCAGTGGCCACAGCTCATACCGATGACGGCGAGGTGGTAGCGCTCCACCGGGGCTAGGGATTCGGCGACTGTAGGGTGCTGTTCGTTCATATGTCGATTTTGAACAGTGCGAGCTGGATTCGTTCGCTGTGAAGGTTACACCATTGGTGCCCGAAGGCGGCTATTCAACCCCCTTATTTAAGTGGGATACAAGCCCGTTCCATTGCGCTGCAGGCCGCCGGATTCGCTTCCCGCGCAAGCGCAGCGGTACGCCTTGGCTTCGGGATCGGCTCCGCAGCGCTGTTCGACGTCCGGAGTGCCTGTCGCCACAGATGTGTCGAGCACTTTTACATTCCTGCCAAGCCCGTTCCAAGTGGATCAATCCAACTCCTTGATAAACATAAAAAGTCAGAGAGTGGCGCTAATTTTGCTCGTCTAGAGTCAGCGCATCGGGGAGTCGTTTGCGGCCTGAATTAAACGACTGCAGTCGGCCGAAAAGACTCCCGGTCATATCGATAACCAGAGATGAGATAACGACCATGATGAAACATGACCCGATCCCGACATTGACGCCCGAACAGGTGTTGGACCGCTACGAGGACTATCCCGAGGAGGTACTCGAGTGCGAGTGGAATCCGGCGCTCCAACAGGTGCTTCGGCTGCGACAGCACCAACCGAGATCCGCGCAACCCCAACAACTCTATGCCGAACCGGCTGATTGGCCGACATACGCCGACTGAGGGCAAACGCAGCCTGCCGCAAGCTCGCCGTTCAGTCCCATGTCAGGCCCGGGAGGCCACATGGGCAAAGAACCGCTGCACCACATCCGGATCCTGGCTCTTGGTCATGGGCGGCAGGCTGCGGATGAAGATCTTGCCGTAGGGCTTATTGATCAGACGCGGGTCGCAGACCACCAGCAGGCCGGTGTCCCGTTCGTCGCGGATCAAGCGTCCCGCCCCCTGCTTCAGGGCAATCGCCGCCTGGGGCACCTGAAATTCCATGAAAGGATTGCCGCCCCGCTTGCGCAGGGCGTCGATGCGAGCCTGCAGCACCGGATCCCCGGGGGAGGCAAAGGGGAGCTTGTCGATGATCACACAGGAGAGGGCCTCGCCGCGCACGTCGACCCCTTCCCAGAAACTGGATGTGCCCAGCAGCACCGCATTGCCCAACTCGCGGAAGCGCTCCACCAGCTCGGTGCGCGGAGCGGTGCCCTGCACCAGCAGCGGGAAATCGAGCTTGTCGGCCAGATAGTCCGCGGCCTCCTGCAAGGCCCGGTGGCTGGTGTAGAGCAGGAAGGCGCGACCCCCGCTCGCCTGCAGGATCGGGATCGAGAGGTCGGAGACGGCGCGGTTGAAATCGGCATGGTTCGGCTCCGGCAGGCCCTTGGGCACATACCAGAGCGCCTGGCGGGGATAGTCGAAGGGGCTGTCCCAGCAATGGGTCTCCGCCCCCTCCAGACCGAGCTGGTGAATGAAGTGGTCGAAACTGCCCCCTACCGCCAGGGTCGCCGAAGTGAAGACCCAGGCGGCCGGATGCTGCTGCATGACGCCGTTGAAGATGCCTGAAATCTCCAGCGGCGTACGGTTGAGCCGGAAGCCCTGGCGGGTGGTCTCGAACCAGCGGATCGAGGCGCTGTCGTTCTCCTCACCCTCCTCCGCGATCCCCCACAGGCTCTGCAGCCGCAAGCGCAGCTGTTCGCTGCGCTCCCGGCAGCTGTCGAGGCCCTTGTCCCGCCCCTCGAGGGCCTTCAGCGCCTGGTGCAGGTCGTCGAGACAGCCCGTCACCCGCTCCAGCTGAAGCTTGACCGAAGGGTTGTCGGCCACTTCGGACCAGGCGCCGCGCCGCGCTTCCAGACCGAAAGCGAGGCGCAGATCACCCGCGCTTTTTTTCAGCGCCTCCGCCCGCTCGATCAGCTCCGGGCTGTCCTTGGCTTCTTTATGGGTCTCGATGATGGTGTCCTTGGCCAACTCCTGCAGCTGGCGGCCGCTGACGCTGGCGCCGAAGAAGTTGCTCGCCACCTCCGGCAGCTGGTGCGCCTCGTCGAGGATGAAGCAGTCGGCGCCCGGCAGCAGCTCGCCGAAGCCCTCCTCCTTCAGCGCCATGTCGGCGCACAGCAGATGGTGGTTGACGACCACCAGATCGGCCTCCTGGGCCCGCTTGCGCGCCTCCACCAGGTGGCACTTGCTGTAGGCGGGACACTCCTGACCCAGACAGTTGTCGGTGGTGGAGGTGACGACGGGCCAGATGGCGGCGTCCTCTGGGATCGAGGCGATCTCGCCGATATCGCCGCTACGGGTCGAGGCCGACCACTCCCGGATCGCCCGCAGCTGACCGACCTGCTCGCGCGTGAGGCGGATCTCCTCCATCAGGGTGTTGTCGAGACGGTGGATACAGAGGTAGTTGGCCCGCCCCTTCAACAGGGCCGTGGAGACGGGACTGGAGAGGGACTGGCGCACCATCGGCAGGTCGCGATGGAAGAGCTGATCCTGCAGGTTCTTGGTGCCGGTGGAGATGATCACCTTGAGCCCCGACATCAGGGCCGGCACCAGGTAGGCGAAGGTCTTGCCGGTCCCGGTGCCCGCCTCGCAGATCAGCACCCCCCGCCGCTCCATGACGCGGCCGATGGCGGCGGCCATCTCCTGTTGCTGCGGACGGTGGGAGAAACCTTCGATGCGGTTCGCCAGCCAGCCGTCGGGTCCGAAGATCTCGGCGTAGTCGGTCATGAATGGGAGCGAGCGGATTCAGCCGGCCTGGTTGTCCCAGACCTCCGGCTCCAGGCCGTTCTCGCGGGTCCAGGCCAAGCGGCCGATGATCTTGAAACGGGCCACTGACATGGCGCCGCGCTTGGCCCGACTGCTGCTCGTCTTGTCGAGGAACTCGAGAATGTCCCCGCGTTCGGCTTCGTAGATCTCGTAGGGTTCATAGTCCTCGTCCATAAGCACCAGCACCACGCTGTCCCACTCCTTGTCCAGCTTCAGCTGACCCAGGCGCTGTCCCGACTTGCTCTCATCGAAGATGGTGCGTGACTTGATCTGGATGCGTTTGTCCCCGCGCGCCGGATCAGTGGCGTCATAGCCGCCTTCACCCTCGGGTTTCGGCTGCAGCTGCAGCAGCTTGATCGCGTCGAACTCGGCGATCTCGTTGCTGATGCCGGGCAGGGGTTTGCCCATGGTGCGCCGGTACTCCGCCGCCAAAATGCGGGCCTGGGCGATCAGTTTATCGGCGGCATAGAGGCTCAATCCGGGACTCCGAGGGGCAGGAATTACATTCAGCCCGGATTGTAGCCTATATTGACTCGCTTTCGCATGGCGTTGACGCTACGGGCGATCGGCGTCCGACCTCAGCCTTCTCCGGCCCACTGCTCCCCGGCTGCGGCGGCGATCTCACTCAGCAGCTCTTTCAAAGGCCTCGGTTTGCCGAAGTGGAAGCCCTGCCCATAGTCGACACCAATGCTCTTGAGAGCCTGTCCGGTCTCCCAGTCCGCGACATACTCGGCGATGACCCGCTTATCCATGAAATGGGCGATCTCGGTGATCGAATTGATCATCGCGTAGTCCGCCGGCTTGTTGAGGATCTCGCGCACGAAGACCCCGTCGATCTTGACGAAATCGACCGGGAAATCCTTCAGATAGGAGAAGGAGGCATAGCCCGAGCCGAAGTCGTCCAGCGAGAAGGAGCAGCCCAGTCCGCGAATCTCCTCGATGAATCCGGCGGTATCGCTGATATCGCCCACCAGGGCCGTCTCTGTGATCTCGAAACCCAGATGACGGGTCGGCAGCGATGATCTGGCGATACGCTCCTTGAGGAAGTGTTTGAACTCCCCGTCACCCACCGATTTACCCGAGAGGTTGATGGCGAAGCTGTGTGATTGCGGGAGCTTCCCGGCATAGGGTTCGACGAGCGCGAAAAAGGCCTCCACCACCCAGCGATCGACAGCGCGCATCATGTCGTACTGCTCGGCGGCGCGCACGAACTCCTGCGGCGCCTCCAGCTCACCCGCCTTATTTCTGATGCGCAACAGGATCTCATGATGCAGCGACAACCCTTCGCCCTCCCGCAGGGGAACGATCGGCTGCACGAAGAGCTCCATGCGCCCCTTGGTCAGCGCCTCCTTGATCGCCGGCAGGGACTGCACCAGCTGCTGGTGATCCTGATAGGCGGAGTCGCTGTCGAGGTAGATCCGGGTGCAGTTGCCGCCGCCCTCCTTGGCCATGTTGCAGGCGGCCAGCGCCGCCTGCATCAATTCGGCCGGCGTCGGTTCGCCGGATTCGAGATGCACGATGCCGAAGCTGGCCGAGGAGGGGATCATCCGGCCCTCCCACTCGAAAGTGTGCTCGTCGATGGCCGAACGCAGCGTCTCCGCCGTCAGGAAGCCCTGTTCCAGATCGTATCCCTGCAGCAGAAGGCAGAACTCGTCATCGCCGATTCGGGCCAGAAAGCCCGCTTCCGGCAGGTAGCTGAGCAATATATCGGTGACTGTCTGTAACAGACGATCTCCCCCTTTCAGGCCGCAAAGGTCGTTGACCACCTTGAACTTGTCCAGGTCGATCAACAGCAGCACATGGGACGATGCAGCGGCCTCCTGCGGTTTCAAGCGCTTTCTGAGCTCGGCCTCGAAAGCGCGACGATTGGAGAGCCCGGTCAGCGGATCGACCGAGGACTCCTGCTTGAATCCGTCATAGGAGCTGGAGAGGATCGATTCGATGGTCCGTTCGATGACCGGTTGCGCGGACTGCTCCAAGGGTGTGATGCGTTGAGCGGCGAACCGCCTGGCCAGGGCCTGCTGATCCTCGTCCAAGGCTTTGAAACCATGCCCGTCAACCAGCAGGTAGCGCAGGGTGGCCGGATTTTTCCAGGCCAGACTGAGCACTCTCTGCACCCCCGGGTCGGCACGCTCGATCAACCAGGTGTCGAGCGCAAGCCCGTCGACCCGGGCGCGCCAGGCGGAATCTTCCGACCGCACAGAGGGGGCTTCATGCACATGGCTCATCTCCCTGAAGAGCTGCTGCAGATAGCTCCGGTCCACTTCGATAGACGGCCGCAACAGGTCTCTGCCCCCGCCCATTTCATCCTGCAACGCCGACTTCAGTGTCCGCTCGAAACGGCGGGCGCCCTCCGGGTAGACGGGATAGTCGCGGAAACCCTTGTGGATCGAGGACAACAGAGCTTGCCTCTGCCTCTTATCGAAGACAGGGCCCCTCGATGTCTCACTGCCGAGTGCGACGAGCGACTCCACCACCTGCAGGTAGACCCGGTGTTCACCACCGAGCACCGCCCTCTGCACCAGCAGGTTGACCCAGCCGAAACGAAACAGCTGGTCTACGGCTGCCGACACGCGCCGCCCCTGCAGCAGCTCCGACAACGCCTGATAGATCTGAATCTGCGCGCGCTTCAGCTTCTCGTCTTTCAGACAGCGAGAGATGGCGAGCCTGCGGTTTTTCTCGAAACGTTCGCGCTGCTCCCCTAACAGGGCCTGGATCTCTTGAGTGACCTCGTTGACATGCTCGATGCGGCCGGACTCCACCGCATGGGTGATGACGGCCAGACGATGCGCATCCCGATCGCGTATCACGGAAGGATGCGGTCCCGTATTGACATAGGGCTTCAGCGACTCGATGGTTTCGAGCAGCCGCCGAACCGGATGTTTTGGATTGTCCAGCAGGCTGGCATCCTGCAGCACCGATTCGATGATGAGGAATTTCAGACTGCCCAACAGCGCCCGCAGCTCTTGCGTGATCAGCGGATCCCGGCTGAGTTCGGCTACCAGTTCCTCACCCGCCCCGATGGCTGCACGCACCTCGGGGGTCAGCTTCACCGGCCGATCGGTCTCCTGCAGCCGCTTTTCGATCTGCTGCTGCAGGGTGTCGCCTTGCAGACCGGAGAGGACGGCCAGGGTGGACAGTACCGCCTCCCGCTCAGCGGCAGGTACCTCCTGCAAGACCCCGTCGCCATCCCGTGCGGATGACTGTCGCGAAAAGGCTGCGAATTGGCCGATGGCGCTGCCCGCACGGTCTGCGGGTTCCTGCGAGGGGACAAGGTTCCACCTTTCGCGTTGCAGATCCTCCTGCTCGACCACCCCTTGCTGCCGGAGCCGGTCGACCAGATCGGTGTAGAGCAGATTGAGGTCGCCGAGCAAGGCGTCGCGGAAGACCTTCACGATCAGGCGAACCGTCTCGAACTCCAGATCATAGTCGTCGAGCAGACTTTTCAAATTCGTCAGCAGGCTGATGGGGGAGATCGGGTTGAGCTCGTTGTGGACATTCACCTGGCTGAGGTGCGAGAGCGCGATCTCGAGCCGGTAGAGTGCGGGCGAGAGTTCCGACTCCACCCGATGTGCCGCCTCGTTGACCAGAATCCAGGTGTCGATCTCGCGCTTCTCCACCAGCGCCAGCTCCTCGGTCTCTTCCGCCTCGTCGGCAGCCGACGGCGATGACTCCCCGGCCAGTTCGGAGAAACCCCGTCGCACACGCTCGATAAAGCGTTCTGTCAGTTCGTCCCGATCCTGTTCCAGGCTGTTGAGGGTATAGAAGATGACCGACTCTTCCTGAGGGTCACTGGTCTGTGCGATCAGATGCTGCAGCCGATCTCTGGTTTCTCTGAAAAACGCCGCCAGGACGGTCTCCAGAAAGCGCTGTGACTGTGCCTCGATCTGGTCCAGCAGGTGATGCCTCTGCACCGGCCCGGATCGCTGCCGGTCGGGCTCGTGACGTCGCGTCGGCTGAGGTTTCGGTACTCTGGCGTGGAGTGTTTCGTAGAGCCGCGCGCCGTCCACATCGGAACAGGAGAGGCCAAGACCGCCATTGTTGAAGTAGACCACGGACGCTTTCAGCCGCAGCGACTCCCCGGGCAGTTTCAACAGCGCTTGCCGGCGGTTGCCTCCGGTATAGAACCCCTCCTGCAGGAACGACTTCAGAGAGGTGTCATGACACTTCAGATAGGCGCCGCCACGGGAGAAGTTGAGCAGGCGACAGGCAGCGAGGAGCCGGCCCTCGATCTCGATGGCTGCGGGAATATCGATTTCCAGTCGCGGATGCCGCCTGCGATTTATCTGACTCTTCATTCCCGATATCCCTCAGGAACCGGCCAATCCCTTACTGAACAATACCTTGATCGGGGTCAGCGTTGAACATCTTCAGACATATCGGCCGCCGGCAACCGCCCTTTAATCGTCACTCGGATCGCCACCGGCCGAGATCCACGCCAGCCGCAAAAAGCTACTGCAGACTTACCGCAACAGTCTTTGCAGCCATAGCAACCCGTCGTCCATCAGGCTGTTGCCCCGGGCGCAGGGCGCCGACCGATCGGGCTCGCTGCCCTTGAAGAAGGGGGTCATCCGGGCATCCTCGCAGCCCTCGCCGAGCAGTCCGGTCTTGGGATCGATGGCGACCAGTTCGATTCCGATCGGCGGACGCTCTTCGAGTGAGGTCACCCCGACACGCCGCATCAGATCGGCCCAGACCCGCATGGCCCCGGCGGAACCGGTGAGTCCCATGGGACCGTTGTCGTCGCGGCCGACCCAGACCACGCCGACCCGCTGACGGTCGAAACCGGCGAACCAGCTGTCACGCAGTTTGTCGGTGGTGCCGGTCTTGCCCGCCACCTGCACCTCCTTCGGCAAAAGCCACTGCAGCGCCTGGGCGGTACCGCTGCGGGTCACCTCCTCCAGAGCGTGGCGCAACAGGTAGACCGCCCGGGTATCCACCACGGGCTTGATCGCCAGCGGATAGCGGGAGAGTGGCTTGCCGCTGGCATCGGTGACTTCGCGGATCGCTTTCAGTGCCGCTTGATAACCGCCGTTGGCCAGGGTCTGGTACATCTGGGTCATCTCCAGGGGGGAGAGCGAGACGGCACCCAGCAGCATCGAGGGATAGGCGTCCAACGGCCGACGGATACCCAGGGCGTGCAGGTTGTCGACCACCGGCTGCAGTCCCACCTCCAGACCGAGCCGTACCGTGGCCAGATTGAGCGACTCGACCAGCCCCTGCTCCAGGCTCACCTCTCCATGCTCCTGGTTGTCGTAGTTACTGGGGGCCCAGATATCCCCGTTGGCCCCTTGCAGACGGATCGACTTGTCCTCCAGCGGACTCATCAGATTGAACCGCTCCGGATGGGAGAGGGCCGACAGATAGACCGCCGGCTTGATCAGGGAGCCCACCGGGCGCACCGCATCCAGGGCCCGGTTGAAGCCGGCGAAGCGGGGGTCTCTGTCGCCCACCAATGCGGTGACCTCGCCGGTCTCCACCTCGACCAGGGTCAGCGCCCCCTGCAGTGAATCCTCCGGTAGCTTGCGCGCCTGTTCCAGCGACTTCAGCTGTTGCGAGAGGGCGCTCTCCGCCTGACGCTGCGCCCAGGGATCCAGGGTGGAGAAGATGCGCAGACCCTCCGCGTTCAGGTCCTCCTCCCGGTAGTCCCGGCGCAGCTGACGGCGCACCAGATCCATGAAGGCGGGGGTGCCCGAGGCCTGTAGGCTGCCCGCCTCGATACCCAGCCCCTGCGTCTTGGCCTGCTGCACGGACTCCGCATCGATCACGGCCTGTTCCTGCATCAGGTCGAGCACCAGGTTACGGCGCTGTAGCGCCCGCTCGGGGTGTTGACGCGGATCGTAAGCCGACGGCCCCCGCACCAGGGCGATCAGCAGTGCCGTACGCGAGAGGTCGAGCTCCTGCAGCGGACGGTTGAAGTAGAAGCGGCTGGCCAGGGCAAAGCCGTGCACCGCCCGGCCGCCGGCCTGTCCCAGATAGATCTCGTTGGCATAGGCCTCGAGGATTTCGTCCTTGCTGTAGCGCCACTCCAGAATCAGCGCCATCAGCACCTCGTTGAACTTGCGCCAGAAGGTGCGTTCGCTGGTGAGGAAGAAGTTCTTCACCAGCTGCTGGGTCAGGGTACTGCCTCCCTGCACCACGCGGGTGGCGCGGATATTCGCCACCAGGGCGCGGCCGATGGCCAGCGGATCGACGCCGAAGTGGTGCAGGTAGTTGCGATCCTCCACTGCGATGAGCCCGCTGACCAGTGCCTCGGGAAGGTCTTGCCGACGCAACAGGATGCGGTCTTCGCCGTGGGCGGAAGCCAGGCTGCCGATCAGACGCGGCTCGAGCCGGTAGTAACCGATCGGTTCACCGCTGCCGGCCCGTCTCAGGCTCTCGACCTCCTGCCCGTCGAAGACCACTTCGAGATAGTCGGAGCCACGCGCGATGTCGGGAAACTGGAAGGGACGGGTGCGCATCAGGATACGCCCGCGGTAGCTGGAGTAGCTGCCCGGCTGGTCCGGATGCTTGAGACGCCGGTAGCCGAGACCGTCGAGCATCTCGCGCAACTGCTCCTCGCTCACCCAGGCCCCCGGACGCAGCGCCAGCGGACGTCCGTAGACGGCGGCGGGTATGGCCCAGCGCTGCCCTTCGAAGCGGGCCTGCACGATGCGCTCCAGATAGAGGGTATAGAGGGTGAGGGCCAGCAGCAGAGCAAGGCCTGTGAGCAGCACCCAACGGCGCCAGGCCAGACCTCTCGCCCGTCGGGACTTGCCTCGCTTTGTGTGTGCTGCCATGGCTCCGAATGGGTGTGGATACCGGGCGATAGCTTACCGGATTCGAGACTGAAAATCAGAAGTCTGACTCAACTTCTGCGACAAAAATGGACTCGGTTTCAGGCACGAAAAGCCCAAATCGTAATTTGTGAATCAAGTCTCACTCACTCCTGCCGATAGCAAGGCGTGTGAATCCTTTTTGAAACAGTGGATTGAATCAAAAATGCGAAATCAGGCTGCACCCGTAAGATGGACTTCGAGACTGCTTCTGATCACCGGGCTGGTGATCGGCGTGACCTCCTGGGCACCCGCATCCACCAAGGAAGAGGATATGGCGCTGCGCAACCAGCTGGAAGCGCGTATCGCCGCAATCACCAAGGATGGAAAACTGCACAAGAAAATGCTCCGCGAGGGCCGCGACAGGACCGTGCTCTGCGCCACTTGTCACGGTGAGAACGGCATCGCGGTGCATCCGAATGCGCCCAATCTGGCGGGCCAGAATCCGGTCTACATCGTCGACCAGTTCCAACGCTATGGCGACGGCAGGCGCAACGACTACTGGATGAGCAATCTTGCCCTGACCTTCAGTGAGGAGGACAAGATCAAAATTGCGCTCTACTTCTCCGAAATGGAGATGCTGCCCTCCGGCGGCGGCAAGCCGGAGCTCATGGACCAGGGAGCAAAGCTGTTCAAGGAGGTCTGCGTCACCTGCCACGGTCAGGACGGTCGCGGCCAGGAGGGCTATGCCCGACTGGCGGGGCAGCGATTCGAATACGTGGTGAAGATGTTGAAGGAGTTTCGCGACCGAACCGGCAAACGGATCAATGTCTGGATGACCGGTGTGGCGATCCGCCTCAGCGATCGGGATATCGAGGCCGTGGCCACCTATCTGGCCAACTTGAAGTAGCCTGAGGGGGAGCGCCTCCCCCGGCAGAGCCGACTACTCCCGGCTCAACCCCTGGACACGCGCTTCGCGGCAACCGTAGCCGCAGGCGGAGGCCTTTTCGGCCAGGGGAAAGTCATCCAGGCGCAGCTTGAGGTGAGCGTAGAGCTGCCCGAGCCATTCGGGCGCCTCAGCCTTCAGCCTGATCTCCCTTCGACGAAAGTCGTAGGGTACGATCAACACCCCGGTCTGTTCGAGGCCGACCCTGCCCACCAGATAGAAGAGCTCCTCGACATAGCGATTGCCGATCGCCAGGCAGCCCGACGACCAGGCACTGCCGTGGATGAAGATATTCGAACCCGGCGCATCACGCCCCTCCCGGGTCGCCTGCATCCAGTCGAAGGTATTGGGATAGTTGAGCTTCATCGAAAGGTGGAAGTGGCTGTTGGGATTGAGTTCGACGATGCGATAGAAGCCCTCGGGAACCTGTTTGTCGCCCTCCCGAAGTTTCGGTCCAGCCTGACCGCTGGCGGCAAACACGGCATAGTCGTGCACATAGTGCCAACGGCTCTCCTGATAGGCCCAGAGTTCCAGGCGCCGGCTCTGCTTGAGGGCGATCAGCTGGATCCGTTCCGGAGGGAAGTCGACGCCCGCCAGTTCAAAACGCTGTTTCAGGGTCGTCTCCGCCCGCTCTGAGAGACGCTCCAGGGTCAACTCCACATCGCCGTCGGCCAGGAGCCCCCGGGAGACCACCAGGAGCAACAGCAGCGACAGGCAGCAGAAGGCGAGTCGGACCCCGGCCCGTGGCCGCCATCCGCTGAAGCTGTGCCCCCGCCCCCCGTTCATCGCCGCGCCTGCCGGGACATCACGCGGTCCAGCCACTCGCCATAGACCAGATCGGAAATGGTGTGAAGCCGCTCCACCCGCGTCTCCAGATCGTCGAGAATCGAGTCCGCCGTCTGACCGCAGGCCGAGCCGAGTTGCAGATCGCTGCCATAGCGAGCGACCCACTGCCGCACCATCTCCGTGGTCATCTCCAGATGGAACTGCAAGCCGAGATGGTGCTCGCCGATAGTGAAACCCTGATGCGGAAAACAGTTGCTGCGCAGGACATGTCGCGCCCCCTCCGGCAGGCTGAAGGTATCGGCATGCCAGTGGAAGGCATCGAAGCAGTGCGGCAGGTCGTCGAACCATCCCCCGGCCGTCGGCGCGACCCGCTCCAGCGGATGCCAGCCGATCTCCATTCCCGCGCCCCGGTCGACGCTCCCTCCCAGCGCCTTGCTCATCAGCTGCGCGCCGAAGCAGACCCCCATCAGCGGCAGCTCCTCTTCCAGGGCCCGACGGATCAGTCGCAGTTCCCCCTCGACCCAGGGTAGCGGGTCGTTGACGCTGACCGCCGCCCCCATGAAGACCAGGGCCGAAACATCGTCGATGCGTTCCGGCACCGGATGATCCTCATCGACACAGACCATCTCCCAGGGGATGCTTCTCGCTTGCAGATACTCCGCCAGATAACCGGGGGGCTGACAGACCAGATGGCGAAAGATGCGAATGGGTTTCATCGGGCTCGGGTTGCAATGACTCCCGATTGATTCTAACCCGAATGACGCAGAGTTAAAGCCATCCTAGGATGGGGGTGACTGAAAACAGGCCTCCTTCTAAATAAATGCAGAGAGCGTCGTAGATATTTACTCGGTGAGGGAAGCGATGGGGCAGGGCCCCACCCTACCCGTTTATCATAGGGTGGGGCCCTGCCCCACCGATAAACCCGCTAAGACCAAGGCCGCTTTCCCCCCCGGTTTCACAAGGGCACGGCCCGCACCAGATAGCGCTGACTGCCGCCCGGAACCGGACTGTCGAAGGGGTAGCAGGTGAGCAGCACCAGCTCGTCCTCGCCCCAGGGGCTCATCAGCCAGCCGTCATCGGCCTCGACTACCGACATCGTCTCCACCCGATAGCGCCGTGTCTCTCCGTCCGCCGCCTGCAGCCACAGGCGGTCGCCCTTGACCAGATCGGCGAGAAAACGGAAGTGGGTATCCCGATGCCCCGCCAGCAGGCTGCGACCGGGGGCGCCGGGTGCCGCCGACTGCTCGGCCCAACCCGGACCGAAGGCCAGGGTACGTCCGCTGACCCCCGCCAGCACGATCCGCTCCACCCCCAGCCGCGGCGCCGACAGACGCGCCACCGGCCAGGTATCGGCCCAGGCCCAGGGGCGGACCGGCCGCTCAGCGGTCTGCGACTGACGCCAGGCCCGCCCGATCAGCTCCTGCGCCAGCCAGGCCTTGACCTCGATCCAGGCCGACTGCCCGAGCATGCCGCAGGCCCCCAGGATCAGCAGCAGGGAGAGTCCGTGCATCAGACGACGCGACGGCGCAGCCACAGCCCTGCCCCCAACAGCAGCATTCCCAGCAGCAGCAACAGGGGCGCCGGCGTGGCGGTCTGCGGCAAGCGGCCGAAGACCTGTGCCGCATCCCAGCCCCGCGGCAGATTGAGCGCCATCATGCCGCCCTTCAGCGGCTCCTCTGCCGGTCTTGCCGGCTTCCGCTCGACCGCCACCAGACTGGTATAGGCGGAGACCAGCTGATGCTTCAGGGCCAGGCTCGTCACCGCCTCTCTGCGCTGTTCCGCTGACATCTCGGTCCCCGCTTCGCCCATCAGTTCATGGATGCGTCGACGCGCCCAGAGCCGGTGCAGCCCCTGGTGGAGACTGCCTTGCGCCAAGTTGAAGGTATGGCGCCAGGGGGTGCCGTCCCGTTCCCCCTCGAGGCTCAGCTCGCCGTCGAGACGCGGGGATTTGAGCGCCAGCAGCAGGGGCTCTCCCAGGTAGAGATCGGGCAGCCGCGAGGGCAGCAGCTCCAGGGGAGCGTGGTCCTGCCGGCTCAGGCGCAGATCACGCATGGCGGGATATTCGAGCTTGGCGAACAGCTTGCGCATCTGCGCCTCCACCTCGGACAGATCGCCGATGTAGGTGAAACTGCCGCGCCCGAAATCGGCCGCCCGCTGCATGAAGTGGCTGTTGGGTGCGGAGCCGATACCGATGGTGAAGAGCCGGCTCCCGCCCAGGCGCCGGCGGATCAGTTCGAACAGGGCCGACTCGTTGCCCACGCTGCCGTCGGTCAGAAAGACGACCTGTCGCAGACGTTCGTCGCTGTCCACTTCCGCCAGCGCCATCGACAGCGCGGGCAGCATCTCGGTACCGCCCTCGGCCTGCAGCCGTTCGACCTGCAGCAGGGCGCGCTGCCGGTTGACCGGGCTGGCCACCCGGGCCCGGCTGAAGAGGGCCTGGCTGCGGTCGTTGAAATGGATCAGATTGAAGCGGTCATCGGGACCCAGGCGCGACAGTGCGAACCTCAGCGCGGCCTTGGCCTGTGCCATGGAAGCCCCGTGCATGGAGCCGGAGTTGTCGACCACGAAGACGATTTCGCGGGACAGCTTCTGCGCCTGGGGCTCCTGCTCCGGCGGCATCAGCATCAGCAGAGCGTAGTCCTCCTGCTGCCAGTGTTCACGGAACAGGGCCGCCCGCGGCGCCATGCCGGGTTCCGGCCGCCAGCTGAGGAGAAAGTCCCGATCCGCCGGAACCGGGCCCTCGGCCAACTCCACCTCACGCTGTCCGCTGGAGCCCTTGCGCATCACCACCGGATGGTAGTGACTGCGCACTTCGAGCAGAGGCAGCCCCACATCCAGCGCCACCCTGAGAGCGACCGGATTGAGCGGCCCGTCGGCCGGATCGGCCACCGGGGGCGTGATCTGGCTGGCGTCGGGCACCTGGTCGGTATCATCCGCCCACCCCTGCGCCAGTCCTCCCCCCGGGTTCGCCAGCGGCGTACCGGGGATATAGCGCGGCCCCACCACCAGGGGGAAGCGAAGCTCGAAGCGGCCATCCGCATAACGCACCAGCTGCTGGTAGCCGATCTCCACCTGCAGCGTCTCACCGGGACCGATATTGGCCACCGAAGTGGTGAAGATGTTCGGCCGCTGCTGGCTCAGCAGACTGGCCCGCTGTCCCGCCGCCTTGGCCTCGCGGTAGACCTTCTCGGCCTGCTGTTTCTCCCGGATCGTCCCCTCGATCACCCGTTCGCCCACCACCATGCGCAGCCGCTCAACTGCGCTCCCGGTCGGCAACGGGAATTGGTAGACCCCTTCCAGCCAGCTCGTCCCCGGATTGCGGAAACGCTGCACCACCCGCACCCGGGCCAGCATGCCGGTGACCTCCATCTCGACTTCCGTCTTCAGCAGGGGGGCGGACTGCAGCGCGCGGCCGTCCAGGCTGTAGAGGGTCAGCTGCCCGCTGCCCGGGGTCGATTCGGCCGCCTGCACCGACCCGAAACCGAACACCAGCAGGATCAACAGCAGGCCTCCGGAGACCCCGGTCAGCACGGCCGCCGCCAGCGTCAGCAGCATGTCGCGCAGGAAGCCGGGGTGCTGCAAAGGCGCCCACAGTCCGGTTTTAGCGGGGGTCTCTGCGGCCATGGGGCACCTCCCGCTGACGCTGACGCTGGCTGCGGACCGGAACGCTCCGCGGAGAGACCCAGCGAAAGGAGCCCCCGACGGGACGCTCCGGCGAACTGTAGACAAAGGCCTCGCTCAGGGGTTGGGGATAGCCTTTCATGACGTCTCCCCATGCACCAGGGTCAGCTTGACGATACGATCGAAGCTCAGACCGTCCCGATCGTCCTCTGCGTAGGCGGCGGCCTGCTCTCCCACATAGTGGATACGGATCCGGCTATCGGCCAGACCGGCCCGGCGCAGATGATCCGCCACCACTTCCGCCCGCGCGCGGCTGAGATCCTGGTTGTAACGTTCCCCGCCACGACGGTCGGCACCGGCGAAAATCTGCAGATCCATCTCGGGAAAGGCCTTGAGCATCTGCGCCAGGGAGGCCAGCTGGGTGGCGATCTGGGGTTCGATTTCAGCACTGTCGCTACGGAAGCCGAGACAGAAGGAGAACCCCTCCTCCATGGCGCTGAGACGTGAGCGGGTGGCGTCCAGCAACTCCTTGTAGGCTCGATGCCGTTGCGCCGTCTCACGTTCCGCATCGGCCAGGGCCCGCTCGCGCTCATCGAGGGTCTGCTGCCGATTCTCCAATTCGCCGACCAGCGCGCCGCCGGCCAGACCGACCAGCATTCCGGGCGGCCCGGCCAGCAAGCCGCCTATCAAGACCCCGGAGGCGGTGGTTTTGAGGGAGGTCTTATCGATCGCGTCCGCTGTCTCGTCGGCCAGCAGCGGCTGGGAGAGCAGCAGGGCGGTCAGACTCATGGCTATTGCAGTTTTTTTCATCGCTAACTCCTATCTGTTGGTCCAGCGCACCCTCCCTGGTGGAGACGGCGATCCTCGCCTGCGCCGGTTTTCGAACTTGCGATAGGGATTAAAGCGGTGTGAAATGGCCAAAATGGCTCGCGAATCTAGCCATTCGAAGGCAGATTCGGGCAACAAAGTGGCAACCTGAAGAAATCCAACCCAAATACCTGGAAGAAGTAAAAAAAATCGTGCTGCCGGCTAAAGTTACCCCCCACAGATGCCGACACGCTTACGGAACGCAATGGAATGAATCCATCTGATGACACCTGCCCTTCGACACCTCGTCGCTGCGCTTCTCCTCGGCCTCGCCACGCATAGCGGGGCTGTGGAGCTGGTTGCCAATCCCAACGTCCCGGAAGCGACGCTTTCGCGCAGCGTGGTGCGATCCATCTTCACCATGCGTTTGACCAGCTGGTCCAACGGCATGCCGATCCGGGTCTTCGTTCTTGGCGACAAAGACGATTTGCACACCCTGTTCAGCAAACGGGTTCTCGGTGTCTTTCCCCATCAATTGCGCAGAGCCTGGAACCGGCAGATCTTCTCCGGCACCGGTCAGGCCCCAGAGAGGGTTGAGAGTGTACGGGAGATGCTTGAAAAGGTGTCCCATATTCCGGGCGCCATCGGTTACCTTTCCGAGGAAATGATCAATGAGCAAGTACGGACGATTGCCGTTGAGTAACACTGCCGCCCGCTGGCTCCTGATGCTCGTCTGCGGCATGAGCGGCATTGCGCTCGGGGGAGAGCCGGCCTTGATGGACCACAATCTGCAGATCCACGGTTTTATCACCCAGGCTTATGTGAAGACCACCGAAAACCAGTTTTTCGGCGACAGCAGGGACGGCAGCTTCGATTTCCGCGAGTTGGGGGTCAACGCCTCCTACCGTCTGCGGCCCAATCTCATGGCCTCGGCCCAGCTGCTGTCGCGGGTCGCCGGCGAAATGTACGACGGGTCACTGGCGATCGACTATGCGCAGCTCGATTATCAGATGCACATGGACGAGCGTGGACGCGTTGGCCTGATCCTGGGAAGGAACAAGAATCCCCTGGGGCTCTACAACGACACCCGCGACGTGGCCGCCACCCGCCCGGGCATTTTCATGCCCCAGTCCATCTACTGGGACCGGGTGCGCAACATGGTGCTCTCCAACGACGGTCTCCAGCTCTACGGGGAGCGCAACAACGAAATGCACCGCTTCAACCTGCAGCTGTTCGTCGGAAAAACGCCGATCGACGAGAATGTGGAGAAGAGCTATCTCGATCCTGCTCTGCAGGCTTCCATGGAACAGGACGGCCTCACCACCGGCGGCCGTCTGCTCTATGAATGGGATGGCGGACGTTTCAGACTGGCCTTGAGCAACGCCATGCTCGAGCTCGACAGCGAAACCAACCTCCTGCCGAACGGCAAAATCGATATCGACTACTGGGTATTATCCGCCCAATACAACGACGGCCCATGGCGCCTGACGGCCGAATACATGCAGGAACCCCTCGACTACAGCGGCTTCGGCGATTTTCTCGACCCCGCCGACACCACCCTCGACGGCTATTACCTGCAGGGCGACTACCGGCTGCACGAGGATTGGGAACTGATGTTGCGTTATGAAGAGAGCCACTACAACAAGGACGACCCCGATGGTTCGGAGTCGAGTCAGGTAATTGGGCTGAAGTCATACACCTTCTACAGCAAGCTCTGGACCCTGGGGCTGTTGTGGGAACCGACGGAAAAGCTGATGCTGCGGGCCGAGTTCAGCCGCGTAGACGGCACCATCTTTCTTTCTGGCCTGGAGAATCCGATACCCAACGAAACCGTCAAGGACTGGAACCTTTTCTCGCTGCTGGTCTCATACAGCTTCTGACCCGCCCGCGAAACCACCACTGCATACTAGCCCAATGGAATCCCCTGCCAACACACACAATCAGCGCTTTTTCAGCTTGAGATGGAAGGTGGTCGCACTGCTGAGCCTGATCCTGCTGATCGTCAACGCCGGGCTCTCCACCATGGGTTATTACGAGCAGAGGGAGCTGTTCCTGACCTACCAGGACCAGATCAAGGAGCAGCAGGGTCGCCAGGTCAAGGCCCTGCTGGAGAAGAGCTTCTATCGTCTGGAGCAGATCGCCCAGATGATCCCCAGCGTGGCGACTGCCGCAACCCCCTCCAGCGACATCCCCATCGCCGACAAACTGCAGAATTTCTTCATCCACAGCGCACCGACGCTGGAGCTGGAATGGGGGCTGCAGAGCGCTTCCTTCTATTCGGTACATAACGAGCGGCTATTCAGCTGGCAGACCGGGGACGACGAATCGACCGTTTTCAGAAACCTGATCTCATCGGTGAATAGCGCCGAGAGCCCCTTGAACATGCTGCATTGCGACCTGGAGTGCAGCCAGTTCGTCGCCGTTCCCCTGCTCTACGAGGGCAGCAAGGCCGGCGTCCTTCTGGTGGGACGCTCCCTGGCAGACCTGGTGATTGAGTTCAATGAGCTCGCCAAAGCGGATGTGGCGGTGATCAGCAAGCCCAAGCTGATCAAGAGACTCGCCGGCAATCAGCGCTATCTGCGTCGCTGGGACCGCTATGTGGCCGCCGGCAGCAATCTCAGCCAACAGCTACCCCTGTTGGAACAGGTCACCCAGCGCATCGGGATGAAAGGCCTGATCGACCAGGATGAAACCATCAGCGTCGACGGACATCACTACGCCATCAGCATCGTACCAGCCAGTAGCGACACCGGGATTGTCTCCGCCGACTTCCTGCTGCTCAGCGACATCACGCCGGTGGTCAAGCAGATTCGCGCGGCCACCATCAAGTCGGTACTCATCGGCTTGATCGGATTCACCGTCTCGGAAATCCTTCTGCTGTTGATGCTGCAGCGTCCCCTGAAGCGACTGCTGTTGATCTCCAACAGCCTGCCGCTGCTGGCGAAGAACGCCTATAACCAGGTCAGAGGCAAACTCGGACAACAGCACCACCCCCGCTATCAGGATGAAATCGATATCGCCGGGGATTCGGCCATCGAACTGTCGCATACGCTGGAACGTCTGCACCAGGAGGTTCAGAATCAGACCGAGCGGCTGCTCAAGCACAGCGAAGAGCTCTCCTCCGAACGGGACTTCCTGACCGCGATCATGAACAGCGCCCAGGTGATCATCCTGACCCAGGATTGCGATGGCAGCATCCTCACCATCAACGAACAGGGCGGGGAATTCATCGGCGTCAAGAACTACCATCGCGGATCGCGCTACTTCTCCGATGTCTTCATGACCACGGAAGACGACGAAGAGCTGCAGCATGCCCTGACCCGCATAAAGATCGGCATGATCAGCTCCTACCGTCACGACGCCAGCGCCTTCTCTTCCGACGGCACCAAACGCACCATCTCATGGATCCACTCCCACCTGCCGGGACGCCCCTTTCCCAATGTGCCGGTGCTGCTCTCCGTGGGACTCGACATCACCGACCGGGAAATGGCCAAACAGCGTCTGACCTGGCTGGCCAGCCACGACCCGCTGACGGAGCTCTACAACAGGCGCAGTTTCCAAATCGAATTCGAAAAGATCCTGACCCTGGCGGAACGCTATCACCACAACTCATCGCTGCTTTTTTTCGATCTCGATCACTTCAAGTTCATCAACGATTCCAGCGGCCATCAGGCCGGCGACGCGCTGCTGCAGATGGTGGCGAAGAAACTGCGTGAAGTCACCCGCTCAAGCGATCTGCTGGCGCGATTGGGCGGAGACGAGTTCGCCATCGTGATTCCGGAATCGGACATACATGACGCCAAACAGTTTGCCGACAAGCTGCTTGAAGAGCTGAAGCAGATCTCCATTCCGCTGAAGGGCAGCAGCTATCGGATATCGGCCAGCGTCGGCATCGTCACCTATCCCCAGCACGGCAGCACCTTTCAGGAGCTGCTGTCGAACGCCGACCTCGCTATGTACCAGGCCAAGGAGTCGGGCAGAAACTGCTGGCACGTCTTCCTCGACAGTGAACAGGCACGGGAACAACTGAGCGCTAAGGTCACCTGGAAAGACCGTATCGAGCGCGCCCTGGCCGAAGATCGCCTCACGCTGCATTTCCAACCCATCATGAACATCGCCAGCGGCGAGATCTCCCATTACGAAGTCCTGGTCCGCATGATCTCCAGGGAGGGCAACCTGATCATGCCGGGAGAGTTTATCGGCGTCGCGGAGCGCACCGGATTGATCCATCAGATCAACCGCTATGTGCTCAAGGCATCGATCGAAAAGCTGGCCAGCCTCAAGGGAATGGACAAGCCGATCACCCTCTCGATCAACCTCTCCGGCCGGGTGATCGATGATCCGCAGCTGCTGCAGCAACTGACCCACCTGCTGAGCAGCCATGACGTCGATCCGCAAAACCTGGTCTTCGAGCTGACTGAGACCGCCGCCCTGGCCGACGTCAACGCCGCCGAACGGCTGATGACCGAACTGCAGGCGCTGGGCTGTCGCTTCGCCCTCGACGATTTCGGCGTCGGCTTCTCCTCCTTCTACTATCTGCGGGAACTGCCGCTCGATATCGTCAAGATCGACGGCAGCTTCATCAAACAGCTGCCGAACAATCCCAAGGACCAGGTCTTCGTCAAGGCCCTGACCGAGATGGCCCACGCCCTCGGCAAGGAGACGGTGGCGGAGTTCGTGGAGGATGAGACCACCCTCAATCTGCTGACGGATTTGGGCGTGGTCTACGCCCAGGGCTTCTACATCGGCCGCCCCTCACCGCAGATACCCATCGTCGCGGAGGAAGGGACCGACTCGTCTGTGATCGGCTCCGGCTGAGTGCTAAGATGGCGGCCTGAATCAGCGAACCCGAACCAAAGCCGTGCCCAGCCGACAGATCGCCATCATCGAAGACGAAGCGGTGATCCGCGACAACTATGCCGACTACCTGCAGCGGCAGGGCTACCGGGTGAACGGCTACGTCTCCCGCCAACAGGCCCTGCAGGCATTCGAGCAGTCCCTGCCCGACCTGGTGATCCTCGACATCGGCCTGGGCGACGAGATCGACGGCGGCTTCACGCTCTGCCGCGAACTGAGGTCCCGTTCCGCCTCCCTGCCGATCATCTTCCTGACCGCCCGCGACAGCGATTTCGATAGCGTCGCCGGCCTGCGTCTCGGCGCCGACGACTACCTCACCAAGGAGATCAGCCTGCCCCATCTGGCGGCCCGCATTGCCGCCCTCTTCCGCCGCGTCGACGCCCTGTCGCAGCCACAACCGGAGCCGGAGCAGCTGATCCGCGACCAACTGCGCCTCGATACCCAGCGCCTGAGCGCCCATTGGAACGAGTCGCCGGTGGGGCTGACGGTGACGGAGTTCTGGATGGTCCACGCCCTGGCCCGACGCCCCGGCCATGTGCGCAGCCGGGGACAACTGATGGAAGAGGCGCAAATCTACGTCGACGAAGCCAGTATCAGCTCCCACATCAAACGCATCCGGCGCAAGTTCCTCGAACAGGATCCCGAGTTCGACCACATCGAGTCGGTCTACGGCGCCGGCTACCGCTGGAAGCGCTGACCGGACCGTCATGGGGCAGCCCCGCTTCCGCCACTCCCTGCGATTCAAGCTGGCCCTCGCCTCCCTCACCCTGCTGGCGATTCCCTGGGTTGGCTACCGCTATCTGCAGGAGACCGAGGACTCCCTGCGTCAGGCCCAGGAGACACTGCTGCTGAGCCGCGCCGAAGTGGTGGCCGGACTGCTGAGCAGGCAGATGCCCCAGCTCAACGGCAGCGATACCGGTCAGAGTCTCTACGTCCACCCGCTGCCTCAACCGGCCCTGGTCGACGGCTATGCCGAAGAGTGGGAGGCGCTGCTCACCCAGGCGCGCCGCTACCGGGCCAGCGAAACCACGCCCGAGGCGATCCGCTTCGATCTGCTGGCTGGCTATCACCAGCGTGACCTCTACCTGCTGGTGCGCGTGCAGGACCGCACTCTCAGCTACCCCCGGCCTGGCCAAGCCCTCACCACCGGAGACCACCTGCTACTCGCCCTGCCGGGCGAGGGAAACAAGAGCCGGCAACTCCGCATCGGCACTTCGGCCCCCGGCTGGCTCACCGTCGAACCGGTTGCCGGCGGCAGCGAACGCGCTATCCGCGGCGAATGGCAGGAGAGCCCGGAGGGCTATACGGTGGAGCTGCGTCTGCCCCTCGCCCTGGCGGAACCGGGAATCTCGCTGGCGGTGATCGACCGGGCTCCAGGACAGGAGCGCATCCGGGGCATCGCCTCCACCTCGGGCTGGCAGCGTAACGACCAGCTGGCCCGTCTGGTGATGCCGAGCCTGCCGAGCGGTACCCTGCTGCAGGGGCTCGACAGCCGCTCCCATCGCTACACCATCCTCAACCGCCAGCGTCAGGTGGTGGGACGCCACGGCAGCCTGGCCACCGATAGCGGCGAGCCCCGCAATCTCACGCAACGCCTGCTCGAACTCCTGCTGAGCCGGGCCGGCAAAGAGAGCGCCGCCACCCGGGAACACGCCGGCCGCATGGACGGCCCGGAGATCCGCCGCGCCCTCGACGGCGAGCCGGCGACCCACCGCTATGCCGGCATCCGGGCCAACACCCTCTCCGCCGCCTGGCCGCTGGTCGACAGCGGCGAAACAGTGGGCGCCATCCTGGTGGAACAGACCACCGGCAACATCCTGCTGCTGCAAAGACAGGCCCTGGAGGATCTGCTGGGAACCAGCCTGATCCTGTTCCTGATCACCGCCGGCACCCTGTTCCTGCTCGCCACCTGGCTGACCAGCCGTATCGCGCGCCTGAACCGTAAATTCAACCGCGCCGTCAGTCATGACGGTCGCGTCCTCGAAACCGTCAAAGGCAGTGGCGACAACGACGAACTGGGCGACCTCGACCGCAGCTTCGCCAGCGTGCTGCAACGCCTGCAGGCCTACAACCACTACCTGGAACAGATGGCCTCACGCCTGGCCCACGAATTCCGCACGCCGTTGGCCATGGTGCAGTCTTCACTGGAGAACCTGCAGGCGGATGACAACCCGGAAAGCCAGCAGCGTTATACCGAACGCGCCATGGAAGGCACCCAACGACTCCACATGATCCTCAACCGCCTGCGCGAAGCGACCCGTCTGGAACAAGCCCTGCAATCGGCCGAGATGCTACGGGTCGACCTGAGTGGACTTTGCAGAGGGCTCTGTGAAGGCTATCGCCTGAGCCTTCCACTGATCGTTTTCGAATGTGAAATACCGGACTCGCCCATAGAGATCGTGGCCGCACCGGAACTGATCGGGCAGGCGCTGGACAAACTGATCGGCAATGCCCTTGACTTCCACACCGAAGGAACGCCGATTCGACTCACACTCAGCACGACAGAAAATCAGCGCGCCCAGCTAGCGGTCGAGAACCAGGGTCCGGGATTGCCCGAGAAGATGGAGCATGCCCTGTTCGATTCGATGGTTTCGGTGCGCAACAAGAGCGGAAAGGAGCCCCACCTGGGGCTTGGCCTCTATCTGGTCAAACTCATCGCGGAATTTCACAAAGGAGAAGCACGGGCTGAGAATCTTAACTCTGGCGTAGTATTCACGATACTCCTACCACTCGGCACATAACCCGGGTTATCGAGCGTCGCAAAAAACCTTGGCATGACTGACCGGATAACCTTCCGCGCAAATATGTTGTTGTGTGGTCTGGAGTAATCGCAAGGATTACAAACCACTGGCAGGACGCTTCCCCTCCGAGCGATATGCTCCTGCAGCGATTTGAGAATGGTTACACAATCGATTTATCACCATTATTGCGCCATCCAGATAACACAATATTTAAGGCAAATAGATGCGAGTTATACCATTCCTGTTATTTCTCTTTTTCGGAAGTGCGTATGCACTTGACGATTGCCCTGGTGGCAGATGGACAAGCGAGGAACCAATATCTTCGCACTGTGATGGGTTAGCTTGTTTTGAGAGACATATTTTAAGTCAAGATGGAGTTGTATGCGGCAGAACTTTAGATACCGCATATTTAGGCTATTTTACTGTTCGCATTTATGATGCTGAAAACAAATTGCACGTAACAGAGAAATATTTACTTGATCCAAACGAGAATAATATCTACAGAGTAGAGGTATTTGATTCCAATGGCCATCTTATATTTTTTGAAGATGAAAAAGGTAACTCGTTTTATCCAAACGGTAACCCAATTCCAGAAAGCATCCCAAATCCTGGAGGGAGGTTTTATGAAGAAGTGCTTAATCCTTTTCAAAGCACAGAGCCCTAACCAGAAAATCAGGTCGCTCACTGTTGTTCTCTTGGTCCTGTCGCCAACTCGCCAGCGCCATTGAAATAGGCGTATTTATCAACACATTCAAGGATTTCGCAGTGTCAAAGCAAATTAAAGTTGCCGCGGTGCAAATGAATTGTCTTCCCGGTGCAGTAGAACAGAACTTGGCGCATGCACAAAACATGGTTACAAGCGCAGTAGAACAGGGAGCTGCTCTTGTTCTTCTTCCGGAATTAATGCCCAGCGGCTATATGGCAACTGAGGAAATATGGGATTCTGCGGAGACTATTGATGGTCGTTCCGTTAACTGGTTGCTAAACACAGCCAGCCGCTTCAAAATATATCTCGCATTCAGTTTTCTGGAAGCGGAAGGTGAGAATTTTTATAACTCTTTTGTTCTCGCAAGTCCTGAAGGCAAGCTTTTGGGGCGAGTGCGAAAAAACCCGCCTGCCTCCATAGAGGCCTATTTTTATAAGGAAGGATCCGATAAGCATTTTATTGAGACAGATCTTGGACGGATCGGGGTGGGAATATGTTACGAAAACCTCCTCTACGAACAGATGTGTTTTCTTTATAAAGAAAATGTAGACATGCTCCTGTCACCATTTGCTGCGGGTAGGGCAAGGCCCTTTATTCCAGGTGACACCAAGCGCTTTGACGACATGATAAAAAAAAGTCGAGCAATATTTGCCAAAACACTGGGGGTTCCTGTAGTCATGGCAGATAGAGTCGGCGTGCTGGACACAGATCTCCCGGGAAGATTGCCGCATATAAAGAGCAGTTTTGCCGGTTTTTCGTCGATTGTAGATTACGACGGCACGATAAAGGCAAAGCTTGGTGATGAAGAAGGTGTCATTGTAGCGGATGTTCAAGTGGGGCATTGTGAAGAGAGAAAAAGCGAACCAAGACGCTTTGGTAAAATGTGGGGTATTCCTGTCCCGTGGTACGCATTTATTTGGCCGATGTCACAGAGATGGGGCGAGAAAAGCTATGCCGCCAACGCTCGAAGAAAAGAAAAAGCATTATCAATTAGTGGAGGCGCATGAAATATCTCGCCCTAGCAATCGCGTCAATTGGGTTTTGTACGAGCTCGCGCCTTTTACGCGACCGCTAAATACCAAAAGGAAACTCCGTGCGCACGTCAAAAGGGAAATCATTATTTACACTTTGTCTATTTTCTTGTGTTCCGAGCGCAGCATCGGCAAACGCTGGTGTGCCCATGATTTTTCTCGTTATGCCTGCGCTTGGAGTATCGATCATCCCGATTATCCTCATTGAGGGAATATACCTAAGTAAAACTCTAGAGTTATCTGCCTTTCGGGCATTGAGAACAACAACCTTCTCTAATCTCGCTTCGACATTGGTTGGCATTCCATTAACCTGGTTATTGCTGGTTCTAATACAAATGTTCGCCGGTGGCGGCGGTGCATTCGGACTTGATACAACATTAGGAAAAGTGTTGTCTGTTACGTTGCAGGCCGCATGGTTGATTCCATATGAATCAGAATTGCATTGGATGATTCCTATTGCTGGTTTAGTCCTTTTAGTTCCGTTCTATTTTGTTTCATGGTGGTCAAAATATTTAGTTTCGAGGATGATACTGAAAGATCATACCGCTCAAAGAATAAAGGCTGAAGTGCGCAACGCAAACATTATCACATACACCCTACTTGCTTTCTGACCCATTGGTTTCTGGGTAATGAACAATGCTGCAGGTCAGTAATCATTAACAATTAGCCCATCGGACGAGCCAAAAGCACGCTGCCGAGCATAATATTTTCCAGCTGAATATTTCGGTTTGTGAATATTGAAAGAATTGAAATCAAGTGTTAGAGGTTGTGTTAAAAATGTCAGCAGTAAGCAATGACTGACCAGCTCCAGTGGATGCGCTTCTTCGCTCGCCCCATCGAGCCAGCTCGTTTTCGCAATACTGACAGGACGTTGTCAGTAGCATGGATTTAATATTTAGCTTCGACTATCTTCTTAAGGGTTAGATCATGAAATCCATTTTTATATATGGCGGCTTGTGTCTTTCCATACTATTTTCCGCTAACACGCATGCGGAAGCCATTGAACTAGTGGTCTTTTCAGCGAAAGAAAGTGTGTCTGACGAGAGGATTTTGCATTCTGCCGAGGCAATGCTGGACACAATAAAGACGTGGGATGGATTCATATCCAGAGAGTTGGTTAAGGTTGGACATGGAAAGTGGATTGATGTCGTACACTGGACAGATCTGGAATCCGCCAAATCGGCACAGCACAAGGCAATGGAGAGTGACTCTTGTTTACTTTTCTTTTCCCTGTTAGAGGATACTGACCAACAGATATATCACGGCGAGAAGGTGTTATCCCAGACTCGATGAGTCAGAAAAAGCACAGCAATGGCTATTGAAAGGGGCTTGCCTTCTGCGGTACTTGTTCGTGACCATGCCACAGTTCACGTCCCGCCATGGAAAGCCCTTCATTACCAGAGTTATGCTCGTATCGGAAATGAAAGAATTCCGTCATGAAAATTGAACATATTGCACTTTGGACCAAAGACCTCGAACGTTCTCGGAAATTTTATTCCCTATTTTTTTTCGGCGCGCAATCAAGTGAAAAATATCAAAATAGCAGCAAAGGATTCTCTTCCTATTTCTTGAGTTTTACAAGTGGATGCAGACTGGAGATTATGAATATGAAGAGCAGAAGTGATGGTGAGCAGAGTACAGAAGAAAAATGTATAGGCCTCTCGCACTTTGCGATTTCGGTCGGCTCGAAACATAATGTCGATAAATTAACAACGTCTTTGGGTAGAAATGGATTTACGGTTGCAAGTGATCCCAGAGCAACTGGTGACGGATACTATGAATCTGTGGTTTTGGATCCAGATGGCAATCGAGTAGAGATTACTGTATGAAAGCACATAGCCTGCGCTAACGCGCGGATTTCACCACAGGTCCCCAGAGGCGAAAGGCCACATAAACGCGACGTTACAAGATGAACCACATTGGTTAGTGAAAAAAATGGACACAGAAAAAGTAAATCTATGGATTGATCTTTTCAAGGTTTTACTCGGCACCACGCTCGTAGGCATTGTGGGCGTCTTTCTAAATCATGAAATCAACCAGACCAAAACCTCTCAGGAAGAGTTCAGAATACGAGGAGAATACTACGAGAAGCAACTTGACAGAGCGATAAAGGGTTCACTGATGGAAAGAATTTTCTTGGCAGATTTTTTGTCGCGATTTGCGCCAACCGAGTTTGACAGAACGCAATGGCGCGCGTATCACACTGATCTTTCCACTCTTCAACAGGAAATCATCAGCAAACGCTCTGAAATTGAAGTTGAAGTACAAAAACTTGCTGCAATTACGGAAAAGCCTGAAATTGAGTTAACAGATTCAGACAAGGCAAACGTAAAAGAGTTAGAGAGGAAAATTGCGGAGCAGCAAATCATTCAGCGGACGAACGAAGCCAAACTGAAAGGCCTATCAGTAACATCTGTAGCCACAAGCTATGAATCTTACGATGCCGGCCAACTAGAGCAACCCCGGGGAATTCGGAATAACAATCCAGTGTTGGTTGCAAAGGACAAATGGGTGGGACTCATGCCCAAAGACGAAATGACCCCTGCGCAACTCGCAGAGAAAAAATTCGCTGTTTTCAAACACCCCGTGTACGGGTTTAGAGCAGGCGCCCGGGTTGTCCTAAGACAACAAAAGGAGAAGGGAGCGCCCTTGTCCGCTGCAGAGCAACTATTTTTATGGTTTGGCGATAGCGAAGCAAGAGATATAGCCGCCAAAAAGATTGCCGGCGAGCTGGGTATGAAACCAGATGACCCGATCGATTTTTCAGAGTTATCAAACCTGCGCGTCTTTCTCGTTGAATTGGCAAAATTTCATAATGGATTAGACGAACTGCCATACCCGCCAAATTTTGTGCAAGAAGGTATGGCACTTGCTATGGAGAAGTAGCCAGGCAGTACGGTTTCTTACTGTAATGACAATTTCGAATAACGAAACCCTTCACATGAGTGTTACGGTCATTATCACACTCTATGCGTCGGGTGATAGTTGACGCTAAGGCACAGTAAAGCTATTCCCGCTCTTCGATCCACGCCGCCTGAATCGCCTCCAGGATCTTCTCACCGGAGTGATGGGGGTCGTCGTCGAACTCTTCCAGCGCGATCACCCAGTCGCGCAGGTCGACGAAGTTGAGGCTCATCGGGTCCACGTCGGGGTGGGCCTCGTCGAGGGCGATGGCTATCTCGAGGGAATCGATCCACTTCAGTCCCATGGCGCGCTCCTGATCAGTGATGTTCGGACACCATGTTGATGGTGTATTTGGGGATCTCGATCACCAGGTCCTCCTCGCCCACCACCGCCTGGCAGCTGAGGCGGGATTCGGGCTCCAGGCCCCAGGCCTTGTCGAGCATATCCTCTTCGTTCTCATCCGCCTCCGCCAGGGAGTCGAAACCCTCGCGTATGATGACGTGACAGGTGGTGCAGGCGCAGGATTTCTCGCAGGCGTGCTCGATCTCGATGCCGTGCTGCAGAGCGGCGTCGCAGATGGTGATGCCCGGCTCCACCTCGAAGGCGGCGCCTTCCGGGCAGATCTCTTCGTGGGGCAGGAAGATGAGTTGTGGCATGGCTGACTTCTCTGGTTTGAATGGCGCTTTAATAGGCACTCAATTTCACCGCAAATATACGCCAATCACCGCTGATGAACGCACAATTTAGTTTCATAAAGAAACCATTGGCGTGAATTTGCGGTGATTGGCGTTCATTCGCGGTCTTCTGTTTAAGTAAACGCCCCTGTACGCTGAAACTTATTCGAACTCGTCGACCTTGTGGCCCGACATGGCCTGTTGAATGCTCTGGTTCATGCGGCGTTCGACGTAGAAGCCGCAGACCTGTTCCAGCTTCTCGATGCCGCTCTTGATCGCTCTCTCGTCGTCGCAGCGGGCCAGGTCCCGCAGCTCTTCGAGGGCGGCGATCACCAGGCGGCGCTCGTCGGCGTCGAGCAGGCGATCGCCGTCGCTGGCCAGGGCCGCTTCCAGGGCCTCGATGGTGCGGGCCGCCTCCACCTGCTGCTCGCGCAGGCTGCGGGCCTGCTTGTCCTCGCCGGCGTGGGCGATGGAGTCCTTGAGCATGGTCTCGATCTCGTTGTCGGTGAGGCCGTAGGAGGGTTTGACCTCGATATTCGCCTCCACCCCACTCGACATCTCGCGGGCGCTGACGCTGAGCAGGCCGTCGGCATCCACCGCGAAGGTGACCCGGATACGCGCCGCGCCCGCCACCATGGGCGGTATGCCGCGCAGCTCGAAGCGGGCCAGGGAGCGGCAGTCGGAGACCAGCTCGCGCTCGCCCTGCACCACGTGGATGGCGATGGCGGTCTGGCCGTCCTTGAAGGTGGTGAACTCCTGGGCACGGGCAACCGGGATGGTGGTGTTGCGGCTGATCAGCTTTTCGCTCAGCCCGCCCATGGTCTCGATGCCCAGCGACAGGGGGATCACATCGAGCAGCAGCATCTCGCCGTCCGGTTTGTTGCCGGCCAGAATGTCGGCCTGGATGGCGGCGCCCACCGCCACCACCCGGTCGGGATCGATGTCGACCAGCGGCTCGCTGCCGAACAGCTCGCCCACCAGCTGGCGCACGCGCGGGATGCGGGTGGAGCCGCCGACCATCACCACCTCGTGCACCTCATCCGGGGTGACGCCGGCGTCGCGCAGAGCGCGGCGGCAGGCCATCAGGGTCTTCCTGATCAGGGGGTCGATCAATTCGTTCAACTGGTTCCGCGTGAGGTTACCCTGCCATTCGCCGCCATCGGCCAGAGTGACGCTGACGCTGGTCTCGTCAGCCTGGCTCAGGGCCTCCTTGGCGGCACAGCCGGCATTGATCAGGCGTTTGATCAGGCTGTGGTCCGCATCCTCGGCGATGCCTGCCTGTTGCATGATCCAGTGGGCCACGACGCGATCGAAGTCGTCGCCGCCGAGGGCGGAGTCGCCGCCGGTGGCCATCACCTCGAAGACGCCCTTGTTGAGCCGCAGGATGGAGATGTCGAAGGTGCCGCCGCCCAGATCGTAGATGGCGTGGACCCCCTCCGCCTGCTTGTCCAGCCCATAGGCGACGGCGGCGGCGGTGGGTTCGTTGAGCAGGCGGAAGACGTGCAGGCCGGCCAGTTTGGCGGCGTCCTTGGTGGCCTGGCGCTGGGCCTCGTCGAAGTAGGCGGGCACGGTGATGACCACCCCGGCCAACTCGCCGCCCAAGGACTCCTCGGCCCGCTGCGAGAGTACCTTGAGCACCTCGGCGGAGACTTCAATGGGGCTGATGTCGCCGGCCACGGTCTGGATGCGCGGCACCGTGGTGTGTTCCTGGATGAAGCGATAGGGCAAGCGGCTGCCCAGGGTCTTGATGTCGTCGACCCCACGGCCGATCAGGCGTTTGGCCGAGGAGATGGTGTTGAGGGGGTCATCCGCCTCCCCCGCCTTGGCCTCGTGACCGACCAGCAGGCCGTCGGTCATGTAGCGCACCACCGAAGGCAGCAGATGGCGTCCCTCCGCATCGGGCAGGGTCTCGGCCTGGCCGCTGCGCACGCTGGCCACCAGGGAGTTGGTGGTGCCCAGATCGATGCCGGCGGCCAGCCGGTGTTGGTGAGGGGCCTGCGCCTGGCCCGGTTCCGCTATCTGTAATAGTGCCATCGTTCTCGCTGAATCGTCATACTGTCGTAGTTATCCGCCAGGAGGAAAGGACGCCTGTCGTCATCTCATCACGACACTCACCTGGATGTTTCATCCTCAAGCCGCAGCCGTACATCACGTGATTGAGTCGTCTCATTCCATCTCGTCTTCCAGATCCGCCGCCACATTCTCCGCCTCGCTGCGCAGCTTTTTCAGAAAGCGCATTTTGCGCAGGATCTCCCGCGCCGCCTCGAGCTGATCCGAAGTGGGGGTCTCGAACTGCACCGCCATCTGACCCACCAGACTGGTGATCTGCTGGTTAACCCGGTTACAGATGTCGATCACCGCCGCATAGGGGTCGGGCCGGTTGCGCACCCCCTCCAACTCCTCGCGCAGCTCCATCTGCTGCATGAGGAACTCCATATCATGGGTCGACTCGTTGAGGGCATCCATCTCGACACCGTGCAGACCCAGCAGGTAGCCGCCGCGGGCGACCGGGTCCTTGAGGGTCTCGTAGGCCTCGTTGATCAGCGCCGCGCCCTGGATGGAGAGGCGGCGCTCATGATCCGAGGCGTTGGCGAAGCGATCCGGATGGACGATGCGCTGCAGCTCGCGGTAGCGTTCGGAAAGCTCGGCGCCATCCACGATGTAGCCGACCGGCAGACCAAAGAGTTCAAAGTAGTTTTTCGAAAAATCCAGCATCTCGAAAAAGAACGGCCGCCGTGGGGCAGCCGTCTCTCAGTTAGGTGTCAGCGGTCGCGATCAGCGTTTCAGACCCCGAAGCTCTCGCCGCAACCGCACTCGCTCTTGGCGTTGGGATTGTTGAACTTGAAACCCTCGTTCAAGCCCTCCCGGGCGAAGTCGACTTCGGTGCCGTCCAGGTAGACCATGCTCTTGGCGTCGACCACGACCTTGACTCCGTGATCCTCGAACACCTGGTCATCTTCCTGCAGTTCGTCGACGAACTCCATCTCATAGGCCATGCCGGAACAACCGGAGGTGCGCACGGCCAGACGAATGCCCAGCCCTTTGCCCCGGTTGGCGAGGTAGCTCTGCACATGCTTGGCGGCGGCTTCGGTGATGGTGATGGCCATGGCGATTCTCGGTCTGTTGCTGATCCCAATAGAAGAGTTTAGCTATTTGGGCTTCTTTTCGGAATAGTCCTTGATGGCCGCCTTGATGGCATCCTCGGCCAACACCGAGCAGTGGACTTTCACCGGCGGCAGGGCCAGTTCCTCGGCAATCTCGGAGTTCTTGATCTGCTGGGCCTCCTCCAGAGTCTTGCCCTTCACCCACTCGGTGAGCAGGCTGCTGGAGGCAATGGCGGAACCGCAGCCGTAGGTCTTGAAGCGGGCGTCTTCGATCACGCCCTGTTCGTTGACCTTGATCTGCAACCGCATCACGTCGCCGCAGGCGGGGGCGCCGACCATGCCGGTACCGACGCTCTGGTCGTCCTTGTCGAAGGAGCCGACGTTGCGGGGATTCTCGTAGTGGTCCAGGACCTTGTCACTGTATGCCATGTCTTTAAAACCTCAATCTATTGCGCTGGCGCTCAGTGCGCCG
>JBNLGI010000093.1:0-19572 GCA_050305975.1 Sedimenticolaceae bacterium
TGTAAGATCCGCCGTCTTTTTCGAGACAAGATAGTTCCCTATCGGAGCACATCGAATGACTACTGTAAGTGCAAAGCCGGCTGAGGTACGCCGTAACTGGTATCTCGTGGATGCGACAGACAAGACCCTGGGTCGCCTGTCCACTGAAATCGCCCGCCGTCTGCGCGGCAAGCACAAGCCGGAATACACCCCGCACGTGGATACGGGTGACTACATTGTCGTGGTGAATGCGGAGAAGATCCGCGTGACCGGTAACAAACTGAGCGACAAGATGTATTATCACCACACAGGCTACATCGGCAACATGAAGTCCATCAGCCTGGACAAACTGCTGCAGAAAGCGCCCGAACAGGCGATTCAGCACGCGGTCAAGGGGATGTTGCCGAAGAATCCGTTGGGTCGCGCTATGTTTAAGAAGCTGCGCGTCTTCGCCGGTCCCGAACACACCCATCAGGCCCAGCAGCCCCAGCCGCTGGACATCTGACGAGAGAGAATTAGGTCAAGATCATGGCAGATATGCTCAATACCACCGGTCGCCGCAAAAGCTCCACCGCCCGCGTCTTCCTGACTGCCGGCAGTGGCAACATCCTGGTCAACAACCGTCCGTTGGATCAGTATTTCGGTCGCGAGACCGCCCGCATGGTCGTGCGCCAGCCACTGGATGTCACCTCCATGGGCGACAAGGTCGATATCAAGGTCACCGTCAGCGGCGGCGGCACCACCGGCCAGGCTGGCGCCATCCGTCACGGCATCGCCCGGGCTCTCGACGCCTACGACGACAGCCTGCACACCGCGCTGCGCCGTGCCGGCTACCTGACCCGCGACGCCCGTGCCGTCGAGCGTAAGAAGGTCGGTCTGCACAAGGCACGCAAGCGTCCTCAATTCTCCAAGCGCTAAGACTGACCCGGCGCTATGCGCCAGGCCCGCAACTGGGGATTCGTCTAACGGCAGGACAGCGGACTCTGACTCCGTATGTGGAGGTTCGAATCCTCCATCCCCAGCCAACAGAACAACAAGCCCGCCAAGCGCGGGCTTTTTGTTGCGTGAAATTCGAAGTGACGGGGATGGAGGGTGAGAAGCTCCACCCGGTTCGACGACGGCGCCAAGCGCCGGCGAACGGCGGTACGCCGGCCCCGAAGGGGCGAGGCCCGTAGGGCCGAGTAATCCTCCATCCCCAGCCAACAGAACAACAAGCCCGCCAAGCGCGGGCTTTTTGTTGCGTGAAATTCGAAGTGACGGGGATGGAGGGTTCGGTGGTTTTGGGTGGATGAGTTCGTTTCGCTCATGGCGTTTTCAAATATTTCGCACTCTGCTCTCTTGTGGCAAAAGGGGCAACATGGGTGCAAAGGAATATCGGTCTGCTACGACAAACCACAAACCCAACACAAAGAACTCAAAGTTTTTCCACTGCTCGGGAGAGCCTCATGCCTGGCTTTTCATGGCTGAGCATGAGGGCTAATCAGGAAACTCACATCCTGGGGACCGGCTTGACATGCCAGATCTTGCGGGCGTATTCCGAAATGGTCCGATCGCTGGAGAAATAGCCCATGCGCGCCGTATTGAGAATCGCCATACGGTTCCATTCGTCGGGATTTCGATAGACGGCATCGGCGCGATCGCTGATCTCAAGATAGGCTTGAAAATCTGCCAGTACTTTGAAGTGGTCAGTGTGCAACAGTATGTCAGTGATGGCTCGATAGCGTGTGGGCTCTTCCGGTGAGAAGTAGCCGTTGGCGATCATGTCCACGACGCGCTTCAGGCAGGGGTCGGATTCGTAGTAGCTGAGGGGGTTGTAGCCTTTGGCATCCAAGCGACGCAGGTCTTCGGTGGTGTGGCCGAAGATGAAGACATTCTCCGCGCCCACATGCTCTCTGATCTCGACATTGGCACCGTCCATGGTGCCCATGGTAAGCGCCCCGTTCAATGCCAGCTTCATATTGCCGGTACCGGAGGCCTCCATGCCCGCGGTGGAGATCTGCTGAGAGAGTTCGGCGGCCGGTATGATGTCCGAGGCGGTGGTGACGTCGTAGTTGGGTATGAAGAGGATTTTCAGGCGATCGCTGACAGCCGGATCGTTGTCGATGACATCGGCCACGTCGTTGATCAGGCGGATGACCAGCTTGGCCATGGCATAGCCGGGTGCGGCCTTGCCGCCGAAGATCAGCGTTCGGGGTACGATCTCTTCGATGCAGGTCTCCTCGGTCAGGCGATTGTAGATCGCGATGGCGCGCAACAGGTTGAGCAGTTGACGTTTGTATTCGTGGATACGCTTCACCTGTACATCAAACAGGGTGTCCGGGTCGACCTCCTGGCTCAGGTAGTAGCGCACCTGGTCGGCGAGCCTGACCTTGTTCCGGTGTTTCACCTCGGCGAAACGGGCGCGGAACTGGCTGTCCTCTGCGAGAGGTTCCAGTGCCTTGAGGTGATCGAGGTCGCGCACCCAGTCGGGTCCGATGGCTTCGCAGATCAGGGCGGAGAGGTCGGGATTGGCCTGATAGAGCCAGCGGCGTGGCGTGATGCCATTGGTGACATTGACGATCTTGTTGGGAAAAAAACGATCAAACTCCTTGAAGGTCTGTCTACGCAGCAATTCGCTGTGCAGGGCGGAGACCCCGTTGACCCGATGACTGCCGATGATGGCCAGGTGGGCCATGCGAATGCGCCGTTCACCGCTGTCATCGACGATCGAGAGCTGGCGGAGCAGCTCCAGATCGCCGGGATTGAGGTGGCCCACCATGAGCAGAAAGCGGCGGTTGGTCTCGTAAATCAGCTGCAGGTGGCGTGGCAGCAACATTTCGAAAATGTGCACCGGCCAAGTTTCCAGGGCCTCCGGCAGCAGGGTGTGGTTGGTGTAGGAGAAGACCCGGGTGGTGATCTCCCAGGCGGGTTGCCACTCCAGCTGGTGTTTGTCCATCAGCAGGCGCATCAGCTCCGGAATGGCAATGGCCGGATGGGTGTCGTTGAGTTGGATGGCGACCCGTTCCGGTAGTTCGTACAGATCGTCGTGATCGGTGAAGAAGCGTCGCAGGATGTCTTTCAGCGAGGCACAGACGAAGAAGTACTGCTGTTTCAGTCTGAGCTGCTTGTTCATGGTCGAGGTGTCGTTGGGATAGAGTACCTTGGAGATATTCTCCGAATAGGTTTTGCCGACAACCGCCTCGGTGTACTCCCCCATATTGAAACAGGTGAGATCGAAGTCCTCGTAGGCTTTCGCGCTCCATAGCCGGAGATTGTTGACGGTGTCGTTGTGGAAGCCGGGGATCGGGGTGTCGTAAGCCTGGGCCAGCACCACGTCGCCTTCGATCCAGTCGAAGTGGCGCCGGCCGGAAGGATCCTGATACTCCATGACGCGGCCGCCGAAGCGGACCCGGTAGGAGACCTCGGGCCGGGGGAACTCCCAGGGATTGCCGTGGACCAGCCAGTTTTCCGGCAGCTCCATCTGCTGGCCGTTCTCGACCTTCTGTCGGAACATACCGTACTCGAAACGGATGCCATAGCCATAGCCGGGGATGTTGAGGCTGGCCATGGAGTCGAGGAAGCAGGCGGCCAGGCGGCCGAGACCGCCGTTGCCGAGGGCGGCGTCATGTTCGAGGTTGCGCAGCCGTTCCAGCTCGATGCCGAGTTTGTGCAGGGCCTCCGTGCAGGCGTCGAAGATGTCCATGTTGAGCAGGCTGTTGACTAGGCTGCGACCGATGAGAAACTCCATCGACAGGTAGTAGATCCGTTTGGCGTCGTGTTTGTAGTAGCTGCGCTGGGTCTCCATCCAGCGTTCGATCAAGCGGTCGCGCACCACATGGCTGAAGGCCATCATCCAGTCGTGATCGGTGGCAGTCAGCGGATCTTTGCCGATGGTGTAGACCAGATGGTTGGAGACGGAACGTTGTATCGCCTTGGTGTCGGAGCCGAGGTAGTCGTATTTGAAACCGCTCTGTTGGGGCTTGCTCATAGGTGTGGCTCTGTTTTCGGGCTGAAGCGCAGTAGCTGGCCGTTGTTGGTGAAGTTCGTTAGTTATCCTGAGAGAGTCTGCTAATTGGTAACACTATACCAGCGCACTGCCAAGCCGGGAGTGCGTTTGAGTAGCGGCAGCGCCAGAGGGTAGAGGGCCAGTCCCAGACCGTCGGCGGCCAGGTCCCAGAGGGAGAACTCGCGGTAGGGCAGAAAGTACTGCACCAGCTCGATGAACAGACCGTAAGCCAGCAGTGGCGCTGCTTTTCGAAAATGCCAGCCACTATGGGGCCAGGCGAAGTCGAGCAGGAAGGCGAGGGCGAGGAAGGCGGCCGCGTGTTCCAGCTTGTCGTTGACGCTGGCGATCGGCGTCGCCTCCAGCTGGCCGAAGGCGAGATAGCCGATCAGCAGGACCGAAACGGCAAACCCGAGCCGAAAGCCCCGGGTATAGGGCGTTGCATCCAAGCGGTCCGAAACGGGGCTCAGCGTGATTGCTCCCGGGCGATGGCGCGATAGGCGATATCGGTGCGGAAATAGACGCCGTCCCAATGGATGGAGCGGGTCAGCTCGTAGGCGCGCTGCTGTGCCTCGGTGACGCTGTCGCCCAGGGCGGTGGCGCAGAGTACGCGCCCGCCTGCGGTGACTATCTGATCGTTGTGCAAGGTGGTGCCGGCATGGAATACCTTGCTTACTGCGCTCTCGGGTTCCGGCAGGCCGCTGATGGGCAGCCCTTTCTGGTAGTCGCCAGGGTAACCTCCGGCAGCGAGTACCACGCCAACGGCGGCGCGCGGATCCCACTCGGCATGCTCCTGGTCGAGCTGCTGCTTCAGAGCGGCCAGACAGTGCGCCACCAGATCGGATCGCATGCGCAGCATGATCGGTTGGGTTTCGGGGTCGCCGAAGCGGCAGTTGTATTCGATCACCTTGGGTGTGCCGTCGGCGGTGATCATCAGGCCGGCATAGAGAAAACCGGTATAGGGGTATCCCTCGCCGGCCATACCTTTGACCGTGGGCAGAATCACTTCATCCATGATGCGTTGGCGGACCGCTTCGGTAACCACGGGGGCTGGCGAGTAGGCGCCCATGCCGCCGGTATTGAGGCCGCTGTCGCCGTCGCCGATCCGCTTGTGATCCTGGCTGGTGGCCATCTCTAGGACGTGCTCGCCGTCGGCCATGACGATGAAGCTGGCTTCCTCGCCCTCCAGATACTCCTCGATGACCACCCGATGGCCCGCCTCGCCGAAGGCGTTGCCGGCCAGCATATCGCTCACCGCCGCCTCGGCGGTCTCCAACTCCATGGCGACGATCACGCCCTTGCCGGCGGCCAGGCCGTCAGCCTTGATCACGATGGGAGCGCCCACCTCCCGCAGATAGGCGAGCGCGGGCTCGATCTCGGTGAAGGTTCGATAGGCAGCGGTGGGGATCCGGTGGCGGGCGAGAAAATCCTTGGTGAAGGATTTCGAGCCCTCCAGCTGGGCCGCCATACGGCTGGGGCCGAAGCAGTTCAGACCGGCCGCAGTGAAGGTGTCGACGATGCCGGTGACCAGCGGAGCCTCGGGACCGACGATGGTGAGACCGATCTCGTTACTGAGGGCGAAGCGCAGCAGCTCGTCAGTCGCGTCGACACTGATATCGACGTTCTCCAGTTTGGCTTCGAGGGCGGTGCCGGCATTGCCCGGGGCCACGAAGACTTTGTCGGCTAGAGGCGACTGGGCGGCTTTCCAGGCCAGGGCGTGTTCACGGCCGCCCGAACCGATGACGAGTATGTTCATGTTGTTCCGATGATTCCGGTCGTGAATTCATAACGCAAAGCACGCTATGAAACACAAATACCGCAAAGGGTAATTTTCTTACTCAATCTTTCTTTGCGGGCTTTGCGCTTCATTGCGCCTGTTGCGTCATACAAAAGGCTTTACCCCGATCGCTTGTTAGTGACGGAAGTGGCGCATGCCGGTGAAGACCATGGCCATGCCGTGTTCGTTGGCGGCAGCGATCACCTCTTCGTCGCGCATAGATCCGCCGGGCTGGATGACCGCGGCGATCCCGGCCTGGGCGGCGTTGTCGATGCCGTCGCGGAAGGGGAAGAAGGCGTCGGAGGCCATCACCGAGCCCTTCACCTCGAGTCCGGCGTGCGCCGCCTTGATGCCGGCGATGCGGGCAGAGTTGACCCGGCTCATCTGTCCGGCGCCGACACCGATGGTCATACCGTCACGACCGTAGACGATGGCGTTGGATTTGACGAACTTGGCCACCCGCCAGGTGAAGAGCAGGTCGCGCAGCTCCTGTTCGGTGGGCTGGCGCTCGGTGACCACCTTGATCTCCTTGGTCAGCTGCAGGTCGGCGTCCTGTACCAACAGGCCACCGTTGACCCGCTTGTACTCGGTGCGGTGGATCGCCTCGCTGGTCCACTCGCCGCAGCAGAGCAGGCGCACGTTCTGCTTGCTGCTGATCGCCTCGATGGCGGCCTGCGAGACCTTGGGCGCGATGATCACCTCGACGAACTGACGCTCGACGATGGATTGGGCGGTCTCGCCGTCGAGTTCGCCGTTGAAGGCGATGATGCCGCCGAAGGCCGATTCGGGGTCGGTGCTGTAGGCGCGGTCGTAGGCCTCCAGCAGGTTGGCGCCGTAGGCCACGCCGCAGGGGTTGGCGTGTTTGACGATGACACAGGCGGGACCCTCGTCGAAACTCTTCACACACTCCAGGGCGGCGTCGGTGTCGGCGATGTTGTTGTAGGAGAGCTCCTTGCCCTGCAGCTGCTCGGCGGTGGCCACGCTGGCCTCGTCGATGCAGTGCTCGATGAAGAAAGCCGCCTTTTGATGGGGGTTTTCGCCGTAGCGCATGGTCTGGGTCTGCTTGAACTGCAGGGATAGGGTGCGCGGAAAGTGGTTGACCTCGCCGCCGACCCGGGCCCCCAGGTAGTTGGCGATGGCGCCGTCATAGCGGGCGGTGTGTTCGAAGGTCTTTACCGCCAGGTCGAAGCGGGTGGCCTCACTCACCGCGTTGTCGCCGGCGTCCATCTCCTGCAAGACCCGGTCGTAGTCGCCGGCGTCGACCACCACGGTGACGTCCTTGTAGTTCTTGGCTGCCGCGCGCAGCATGGTGGGTCCGCCGATGTCGATGTTCTCGATCGCGGTCGGCAGGTCGCAATCGGGATTGGCAACCGTCTCTTCGAAGGGGTAGAGGTTGACCACGATCAGGTCGATGCCGTCGATACCGTTCTCCTTCATGACCCCGTCGTCGATACCGCGCCGGCCGAGGATGCCGCCGTGGATCTTCGGGTGCAGAGTTTTCACGCGTCCGTCCATCATCTCCGGGTAGCCGGTAAATTCGGAGACCTCGGTCACAGGTACGTCATTCTGGGTCAGCAGCTTGGCGGTGCCGCCGGTGGAGAGGATCTCGATCTTCTTCTCGGCCAGGCGGCGGGCAAAGTCCACGATGCCGGTCTTGTCGGAGACGCTGATGAGGGCGCGTTTGATGGATGCCATAGTCGGTTTTCCTAGGGTCTGTCTACACTGAATCCAATAGGTTCTGGCTTGTGAAATGAAATCGGGCAGTGCGGTCAATGCGCCTCAGAATGCGCATTGCGCGACTGCCCGGGGGCATGCGAAGCGATAGTTTAGGGCCTGTTGACTAAGTCAGTCCAGGTCGTATTGGGAGAGCTTCTTGCGCAGGGTGCTGCGGCTGATGCCGAGCAGGGATGCCGCCAGGGTCTGGTTGCCGCCGGTGTGTTTCATCACGCTCTCCAGCAAGGGCGCCTCTACCTCGTTCATGACCAGGCGATAGAGGTTGTTGGCGCCGTGACCGTTGAGGTTCTGGAAATAACGGGCCATGGCGTCACTGACACACTGACGCAACGGTTCCGATTTCTTGTTGTGAGAGACCGTCAACCGGTTTTCGCTCTCTTTCTTGAGCAGACTTGCATCGACATTCATGCCGCCAGATCCCCTTTGTCTCGAAGGCACGCGAAATAGTCCCTTGTGTACTCAAGCTGTTGTCTGGCCGATTCCGTTCGATTGATCCTCTCCCTGAAGCGAGCCCCTCCAGGGTGCTCCTTGCTATACCAGGCGATGTGCTTGCGGGCGATACGGGTGCCCATCCTTTCCCCATAGAATTCGTAGAGTTGCGACAGGTGCGCGAGAAGTATCTCGGCCACCCATTGCGGCTGCGGCGCCGGCAGTTTCCGCCCGGTGCGCAGGTAGTGCGCGATCTGACGAAAGATCCAGGGCCGTCCCTGGGCCGCGCGACCGATCATCAGGCCGTCTGCGCCGGTGGCTTCCAGCACCTGCTTCGCCTTTTCCGGCGAGTCGATGTCACCGTTGGCGATGACCGGTATGTTCACCGTGCGCTTGATCGCAGCGATGGTTTCATACTCCGCCTTGCCGGCGAATTTGCAGGCCCGGGTGCGGCCGTGCACCGCCAGGGCCTGGACGCCGGCCGCCTCGGCGATGGCGGCGATGCGCATCCCATTCTTCTGCAGCGGATCCTGTCCCGTACGGATCTTCAGCGTCACCGGCACATCGACCGCCCCGACCACCCGCCGCAGGATCTCGGCAACCAGCGGCTCGTTCTGCAACAGGGCCGAGCCCGCCGCCTTGCGGCAGACCTTCTTGGCCGGACAGCCCATGTTGATGTCGATGATCTCGGCGCCAAACTCCACATTGGCGCGGGCGGCTTCAGCCATCATCCCCGGGTCCGAGCCGAGTATCTGTACCGCGATCGGCCCGGCTTCACCCCGATGGTCGAGTCGCTTCACGGTTTTGCGGCTGCCCCACAGGGAGGCGTCCGCAGAGATCATCTCCGAGACCGCCAGGCCCGCTCCCAGGCTTCTGCACAGCTGACGGAAGGGTCGATCGGTGACTCCGGCCATGGGTGCGAGCACTAGGTTGTTTTCGAGATTGTACGGTCCAATAAGCATTCAATCGACCCTTCATGAGAGGGGCTTATCTGATTGAGAAGGGGTTGGGATACTACCTCTAATGCGGGGTGGAATCAAAAGTAAATTGGTGGTGAATTGATCTGGATTCCGAACAAAAAAAGTGCATCTCTGCGAAGCCGCTCAAAGGCTCTCAATTAACTCATTCAATCACCATGAAAAAAGAATTTCGCACGAGTGTAAAACTTTCCAACACTTCTGGCGGGGAACGGGCCGGGCCGGTTGATCCGATGTCGCGGGTCAGAAGAAATCGAAGCTGAAGCCGGTGACCTCTTTGCCTGGATCGATCAGTTCCATTTCGATCAGCACCGGCTGCCCCTTGGGCATCAGATCAAGCGGTGTGTATTGGCCGGGTAGATAGTCATCGGTAGCGAAGGTGCGTCGAGCGATCAGGGCCCCCTTGTCGTTATAGAGGCTCAAGGTGAGTTGCGGAAAAGGCTGTTCAAAAGCGGCCTTGTTGACCATGCTCAGCTGTAACAGGAGGGCCTCGGGCTTGTCCGGATGACTGCTCAGATTGCGTCCCTGAATGACGATACTGTCCAGCGCGCGCCGCACTGGAACTTCACATCCCGCGACATGGCAGATCAGGTTGAGCGTCTGCCTCCCCGCCGCGTACTGGATCAGATCGTATCTGAACTGCCATGCAACCTGAGCCGCCAGCGGCAACATCAGCAGCATGGAGCCGATAAGCCAGAGTGGGCTGATCTTGATGCCTGGCCTACGCGTTTTTTCGGCTTCGAAGTTGATGACATGGTCATGCTCATCAGGCGCCTCGGCAGGCGCTTGCGGCTCGGCGTGGAAGGCGGGTACGGAATCGTAGTCGGGTTTGCCAAACTCCTCGTCGATTGCCTCACCCGTCAAGATGCTCTCTTCAGTGTCATGTTCCGGCGGGTGGGTCTCGTCCTGGGCTTCCTCAGAGAGCGTCTCTTCTGCAGGGGGGGGCAGCTCGACGATGTTGTCGCTGCCGCTTCGGGGTACCTCGATCGGTCCTTCGCTGTCGGGCAGCAGCAGTGAGCTCGAGTCCTGGTCCAGCAGTTCGGACATTTGGGATTCGCTGCCGTCCGCGAAATAGTCGGGCTCCGGGTCGAGTCCGTCGTCCCGCTCGAGGATGTCATCGATCAAGTGTGCGTGCGATTCGGGCGCGTTGAGCTCGGGCAGCAGCGGTTCGAACTCATCCTCCGGTTGCGGCGCCTGAAACTGGTGCCACTCGCTGCGTTCAGTGGTTTCCTGAGCGGTCTCCACAAGCGGCTCGAAAGTGTCTGTGTTCGGTGTCTCGGTTGCTGACGCAGAAACCTCCTGCAGACTCAAGGAGGAGTCGTGATTGACGAAGGGGGAGGGTGATTCCTGCAGGCTATGTAGTGCATTGAAGACTTTATGGCAGCGACAACAGCGTACCTGACCGGCGGCGGCTTTGAGGTGTTCGGGTCCGACACGGAACAGGGTCAGGCAGTGTGGGCACTGGGTCAGCATAGCGAGTATAAAATTTCAAAACTGGGTCTTAACTTAGACGGAAGCGCACGGCCAAGCAACTGCTTTAATCACTCCTGTTTTGAAGGCGGTGTTGTGGGTTTCGTCCTGCTGGGAGCCGCGCGGTCCCCGGCCTGCCGATAATTGAGGAAAGCTCAGGTGTGCCTGACCCCGGGGATCAATACCCACTCCTCTCGGTGTTGGACCGGGGCCAGCTCGCAAAAGGGTCGATAACAGGCGGCGACCTCGGCCTCCTGCTCAAGAAGGATACCAGAGAGGGCAAACTCCCCGGCAGGTTTCAAAAGATTCATCAGGGTGGGGGCGAGATCCATCAGGGGGCCGGCCAGGATGTTGGCCACCAGGATATCGGCTTGGGTCTCCGGGGTCTCGCCCGGTAGGCAGGTCACCAGCCGCTCGGCGACCCCGTTTTTCAGTGCGTTGTCGCGGCTGGCCTCGAGTGCCTGGGGATCGTGATCAACCGCCAGGGCGCTGCGGGCGCCGAGTTTGAGTGCGGCAATGGCCAGAATGCCGGAGCCGCAGCCGTAGTCGACCACGCTCTTGTCCTGCAGATCGAGGCCGTCGAGCCAACTCAGGCAGAGCGCGGTGGTCGCATGGGTGCCGGTACCGAAAGCCAGACCGGGATCGAGCTGGATGATGACGGCGTCGTCGCGATCGATGCGCTGGCCGTCCGGGCAGACCCAGAGCTTGCGCCCGAAGGACATGGGCTTGAAGTGCTCTAGCCAGACCCGTTCCCAGAGGCGGTCCTCGATCCGCTCCCAGAAAAGGCTCTGCATCGTCACGCCATCCAGTACCTCGCTCAATGCCTGACGCAGCGCCATGGGATCCTGGTCGTCTTCGAACAGGGCGGTGACCCGGGTCTGCTGCCAGAGCTGCTGCGACTCGGGGGGCAGCTCCATCAGCGGCTGATCCCCGGCATCCCCCAGGGTCACCGAGAGGGCGCCGAGGTTTTCGAACACCAGCTCCAGCAGCGGCGCCTTCGCTTCAGTGGTGTCGATGGAGAGTTGCAGCCAAGACATAGTGGAGTTTTGAGTGATGAGTTTTGAGTTTTGAGTGGGTTAAAGCGGGATGGCCGCTTCAACTCATAATTCAAAACTCAAAACTAAAAACTCTTCAGTCAAAGTCCGAGTTTCTTTTCCAGGTAGTGGATGTTGGCGCCGCCTGCCTTGAAGGCGCTGTCCCGCATGATGTCGATCTGCAGTGGAATATTGGTCTTGATGCCGCTGATCACCGTCTCCTGTAACGCAATGCGCATGCGGGCAATGGCTGAATCGCGGGTCTCCCCATGGGTGATCAGCTTGCCGATCATGGAGTCGTAGTAAGGCGGCACCCGGTAGCCGCTGTAGATATGGGTATCGACACGCACGCCGGGACCGCCGGGTGTGTGCAGTTGGGTGATGGTGCCGGGGCTGGGCAGGAACTTCTCCGGGTCCTCGGCGTTGATGCGGCACTCCACGGCATGCCCGCGCAGTGTGATCTGATCCTGGCTGTAGCTGAGCGGCTCGCCGGAAGCGATCAGGATCTGCTCCTTGACGATATCGACGCCGGTGATCAATTCGGTCACCGGATGTTCCACCTGCACGCGGGTGTTCATCTCGATGAAGAAGAACTCGCCGTTTTCGTAGAGGAATTCGAAGGTGCCGGCGCCGCGATAGCCGATCTGCCGACAGGCCTCGGCGCAGCGGTTGCCGATTTCGCTGCGCTGTTGCTCGGTGATGCCGGGTGCCGGCGCCTCCTCCACCACCTTTTGATGGCGGCGTTGCATGGAGCAGTCGCGCTCGCCCAGGTGGATGGCGTTGCCATGGCTGTCGGAGAGCACCTGGAACTCCACATGGCGGGGATTCTCCAGGAACTTCTCCATGTAGACAGTGCCGTTGCCGAAGGCGGCCTCGGCCTCCGCCTTGGTCATGGCGATGGCGTTGAGCAGAGTGGCCTCGGAGTGCACCACGCGCATACCGCGTCCGCCACCGCCGCCGGCTGCCTTGATGATCACCGGATAGCCGATTTCGGTTGCCATGCGCTTGATGCTCGTGGTGTCTCCGTCGAGCGGACCGTTGGAGCCGGGTACCGTAGGTACACCGGCCTGCTGCATGGCCTCGATGGCGGCGACCTTGTCACCCATGATGCGGATGGTGTCCGCTTTCGGGCCGATGAAAATGAAACCGCTGTGCTCGACCCGCTCGGCGAAATCGGCGTTCTCGGAGAGGAAGCCGTAGCCGGGGTGGATGGCCACTGCGTCGGTGACCTCGGCCGCGCTGATGATAGCGGGGATGTTGAGGTAGCTCTCGCTGGAGGCGGCGGGACCGATGCAGACCGACTCATCGGCCAGCAGCACGTGCTTGAGATCGCGGTCGGCCTCCGAATGGACGGCCACCGTCTTGATACCCAGCTCTTTACAGGCCCGCAGTATGCGCAGTGCTATCTCGCCACGATTGGCGATAACGATCTTTTCTATCATGGGTTCGCTCAATCGATGATGAAGAGGGGTTCGTTGTATTCAACCGGCTCGCCGTTCTCCACCAGGATCTGCTTCACGGTACCGGTCTTGTCCGATTCGATCTGGTTGAGGATCTTCATCGCCTCGATGATACAGAGGGTGTCGCCGGCCGAAACCTGTTGTCCGACCTCCACGAAGGGCTTGCTGCCCGGCGAGGGTGAGCGGTAGAAGGTGCCGACCATCGGCGAGCGGACGGCATGCCCGACCAGCTCCGGCGCGCTCTCCTCGGCGGCTGCCGGGGGCGCTGTCGCGGCTGGTGCCACCGGGGCCGCCGCGGAAACCTGCGGCATGATCGCGGGCATCGCCATGGCGGCGGGCAACGAGCTGTTGCGACTGATCCTGACCGACTCCTCGCCTTCGTGAATCTCGATCTCGGCGACGTCCGATTCCTCCAGCAGTTCAATGAGTTTTTTGACTTTGCGTATATCCATGTTGATCGTCTCTGTTCGTCTATTTGGTGAGCCGCGCCATGGCGGCCTGCAGGGCCAGTTCATAACCCTGCGCGCCCAGGCCGGAGATCACACCCTCGGCCTTGTCGGAAAAAAAGGAGTGCGCGCGAAACGGCTCGCGCGCATGGATGTTCGACAGGTGCACCTCGATGAAGGGGATGGCCGTGCCCAGCAGCGCATCGCGCAGGGCGACGCTGGTATGGGTGAAGGCAGCCGGATTGAGGATCACGAAACCGACGCCGGCCTGCCGGGCCTGGTGGATCCAGTCGACCAGTTCGTGTTCCGCGTTGCTCTGGCGGAAATCGATCTCGTGGCCTGCGCTCCGAGCCAGGGTCTGCATGCGCTGGCGGATCGTCTCCAGGGTGTCGGAGCCGTAGTGATCCGGTTCGCGGGTGCCAAGCAGATTCAGATTCGGACCGTTGAGTACCAGAATGGTCGCCATGCGTCGCTGTCCAGGGTGATTATGCGTCGAGAAGGATGAAAACAGTGGGGTAGTGGGGTGTTGCCCGGGTTGTCGTCCGTCTCATCTGAGAGTCGCTAAATTCTGCAAGATCAGGTCGATTTTGTCTAGATTCAAAGCAAAATTTGTCAAGATCGTAGCAGTTTTCATATTGCGCCGCCGCATACGCCGGGGGCGGTAGGGCCGCACCGGCCGGGTGCGGCTATGAATCGGCTCAGTCTAGCGGACAGCCCGCTGCACATGGGCGGCGAACTCGTCCGCCGGTACGAAACCGACCACCCGGAAGCCCTTTCGCTCCTGGCCGTCAATCCCGTAGAAGATGATGGCGGGCGGCCCCGGCAGGCCGAAGTGGCCTTGCAGCAGGGCCTGGTCGATCTCGTCGTTGGCGGTGACGTCGGCCTGTAGCAGTCGAGTGTTGGAGAGTGCCGCGATGACGCCGGGATCGCTGAAGGTGTACTTCTCCATCTCCTTGCAGGAGACGCACCAGTCGGCATAGAAGTCGAGCATCACCGACTGGCCCTGGGCGCTGGCGTCGTCCACCTCGCGTTGCAGATCGTCGAGGCTCTTGATGCGCTTGAACGCCAGTTCGTTGTGGCCCTGGCCGGCGGTGCCGCCGGCAAAGGCGATCCCGCGCAGCGGCTGCAGGGTGTCCTTGCTGCCGGCCGCCGCGCCCACCAGCATCAGAGCGCCGTAGACCAGGAACACCACGCCGAGCCCCTTCCACAGCTTCTGCCAGCCGCTGGCCTCGATCTCCAGGTGGCGCAGGGCGCCCATGTAGATGGCCGAGACGATGAAGAGGATGCCCCAGAGCAGCAGCGCCACCTCGGCGGGGATGATGCGCTCGAGCATGATGATGGCGACACCCAGCAGGGCCACGCCGAAGACCGCCTTGACCGCGTCCATCCAGCCGCCGGCACGGGGCAGCAGCTTGCCGGCCGAGGTGCCGATGGCGATCAGGGGGGCGCCCATGCCCATGCTGAGGGCGAACAGGGCCAGGCCGCCGAGCAGGGCGTCGCCGGTCTGTCCGATGTAGATCAGGGCGCCGGCCAGAGGCGGCGCCACACAGGGGCCGACGATCAACGCGGAGAGGAAGCCCATGATCGCCACGCCGGCGATGGAGCCGCCCTCCTGTTTGTTGCTCACCTCGGTGAGCTTGCTCTGCAGGCTGCTCGGCAGCTGCAGGTCGTAGAAGCCGAACATGGAGAAGGCCAGCAGCACGAAGACCAGGGCGAAGGCGCTGAGGATCCAGGGGTCCTGGAAATAGGCCTGCAGGTTACCGCCGAAAAGACCGGCCAGCACGCCCGCTGCGGTGTAGGTCAGCGCCATCGCCAACACATAGACCACGGAGAGGATAAAGGCCTTGCGGGTGGTGATCTTGTCCCCCTGGCCGGCGATGATGCCGGACAGTATCGGGATCATGGGGAAGATACAGGGGGTGAAGGCGAGCCCCAGTCCGAGCAGGAAGAAAACGCCGATGATGACCAGGGTCGAACCGCCCTGCAGGGTGCTGGCGATCTCGTCCAGTTCGGATAGTGGCGCGTCGGCGCTCTCCGGTGTGGCTACGGGCGCGGCAGCGACGGTCTGGCGGGCGCTCTCGCTGGCCTGGGCCTCGCTGATGCCGGGCAACGGCAGGGTGAACTGCTTGGTGATGGGTGGATAGCAGACGCCGATCTCGGCGCAGCCCTGATACTTGACCGTGAGGTTGAGGTCCGTCGGATCAGTGGCGCTGCGCGCCAGGGGCACGTTCAGATCGATGCCGTCATGGTAGACCGCCACGTCGCCGATGGAGCCGTCTGGACGGATGGAGTCCTGCTTGATCTCCGGTTCGGGCAGTTGGTAGTTGCCGAGCGCCACCGTCTGACCCTCGGGCAGAATCAGTTCGATCTTGTCCTGATAGAGATAGGTGCCCTCGGCGATCTGCCAGGTGAGTCGCAGGTGGGTGCCGTCCTCCACATCGGCGTTGAGGATATAGGCCTCTTCCGGATCGAGTAGACGATCCTCGTCGTCGCTGTTGCTGAACAGGGGTTCCGCGACAGGGGTCGGGGCCGTGCTCTGAGGCAGGTCGAGGGCGACCGGCTGGGTGGCCGCCGGGGCGAGGGCCAGGCGGATCTCCTGCAGATGGGGCGGAAAGCAGATGCCCTGGTCGGCGCAGCCCTGGGAGCGGGCCTTCAGCAACAGGGTGTCCCCGGCGCCCTGCATTCGACGCAGGGGGATTTCGGCCCGTGCCTGATTCCGGTAGATGGCCACGTCGCCGAAAAACTCGTCGTGCTTTATTTTGGCTTCGGGCAGTGTCGGCGAGCCCAGCTCGAAACCCATGCTGTCGGTCTCGAAGCGGATCTTGTCGCGGTACATGTAGTAGCCGTCGGCGATCCGCCACTCCACGATGAGGGTGTCGTCGTCGCCGCTGCGGCCGGAAATCTGAAAGGCCTGGTCGGGCAGCAGCAGGTCCTCCTCGCTCCAGGCGCCATGGGCCGAGGCGGTCAGCCCCAGCCAGAGCAGGAACGGGATCATGAAAAATCGATATCTATGCATCTCTCCACCCAGTCGAGGTAGCCTTGTAGTCCTTGCTCAACAGGGACTGCGAGGATTTCCGGAAGTTCATAGGGATGTCGTGCCCGGAGCGCCGTCTCCACCGCGGTGTAGTTGTCTCGTGTGCTCTTGATCAGCAACAGCGTCTCGCCGGAGAGCTCCAGCTTCCCCTCCCATGCATAGACGGAGGTGACCTGGGGCAGAATGTTGACGCAGGCGGCGAGCCGTTGCTCTACCAACGACTTGGCCAGGAGTGTAGCTGTCTCCTGGTCCGGTGCTGTGGTGAGGATCAAAAGGAGCGATGTCGGCATCGGGGGAAAATACACTATCGCCGAAGTCGAGGCAAAGTCGGCGGGAAACGGTGGGGTCGCTTGTTCTGGCTGGGTGCGGGGCGTAAGCTTTGTCGATGAATCCGCTACTGATTTTTCTGCTGCTGTTTGTCGGGATACCGCTAACGGAACTCTACTTCCTGATCAAGATCGGCGCTCAGATCGGCGCCTTTCCCACCATTTTTCTCACCGTCTTTACCGCCCTGCTCGGTGGCTATATGGTACGCCGCCAGGGATTTTCCACCCTGATGCGGGTGCGCGAGATGGCGGAGCGGGGTGAAATGCCGGCGATCGAGGTGATGGAGGGGGCGATACTGTTGGTCTGCGGGATGCTGCTGCTGCTGCCCGGCTTCATCACCGATGCCGTCGGTTTCATCTTCCTGGTGCCGCCGATACGCCGCTGGCTGCTGACGGTGGGTCTGCAGAGCAGCGGTATACTGCGTCCCGCGCCGCCGCCCGAGGCCGAGCAGAAGCCGCGTCAGCCCGATGTGATCGAGGGTGAATTCCGTCGCGAGGAGGATGACGAGTCTCCCCGCTGAGTGGAATTCAAGGGTAGATTTCCGGGACGAAGGTCTGGTCGCTCATCGGTGGTCTGACATAGCCGGTGAAATCGGTGCGGTGCGGTAATTCGATTGGCTCGGGAGTCAGGTCCTCGTAGGGGATCATACTCAGCAGATGGGCGATACAGTTGAGCCGGGCATGTTTCTTGATATCGGAGTTGACCACGTACCAAGGGGCCTGCTTGATGTCGGTGTGGGCAAACATCTCATCCTTGGCCTTGGAGTACTCGACCCAGCGTGAACGGGACTCCAGGTCCATGGGGCTCATTTTCCAGCGCTTGTGGGGTTCCTGCATACGGCTCTGAAAGCGCCGCTCCTGCTCCTCGTCGGATACCGAGAACCAATATTTGATCAGAATGATGCCGGAGCGCACCAGCATGCGCTCGAACTCGGGGCAGGAGCGCAGGAACTCCTGGTACTCCTCATCGGTGCAGAAGCCCATCACCTTCTCCACCCCGGCTCGGTTGTACCAACTGCGATCGAGCAGCACCATCTCGCCGGCGGCCGGCAGGTGTGCCACATAGCGCTGGAAGTACCACTGGGTCTTCTCCCGCTCGGTGGGCGCCGGCAGCGCGACCACGCGGCAGATACGGGGGTTGAGGTGCTGGGTGATGCGTTTGATCACGCCACCCTTGCCGGCGGCGTCGCGCCCCTCGAAGATGACCACCACCTTCAGGCCCTTGTGCTTGATCCACTCCTGCAGCTTGACCAGCTCCAGTTGCAGCTTGAACAGCTCCCTCTCGTAGGTCTGGATGTCGATCTTTTTCGGTTTTTTGCTTTTCTCTTTCTGCTCCGCCACGGCCCTTTCCCCTCTTGGCTTCGCCTGCGTGATGTTTGGGATGCTAGGTCTCGGCTAGACGATCTCCACCAGTTCGAGTTCGAAGTTGAGGGCCTCGCCCGCCAGCGGGTGATTGCCGTCAAGGGTGGCGGTCTCTTCGCTGAGCGCGGTGACCACGACGTTGAAGCTCTCGCCGTTGGGGCTCTGCGCCTGCAGGTGCATGCCCACATGGAGTTCCATGTCCTGCGGGAAGTGTTGTCGCGGGATCTCCTCCACCAGGGCCTCGTTGCGCGTGCCATAGGCCTCGTCGGCCGGGATGTGGATCGACTTCTGCTCGCCTACCTGCATGCCTTTGACGCCCTCCTCGAAACCGGGAATGACGCTGTGGTTGCCGAGGGTGAATTCGATCGGTTCGCGACCGCTGGATGAGTCGAACTGGGTGCCGTCATTCAGGGTGCCGGTGTAGTGGATGCGGACGGTGTCTCCGTCTTGGGCCTGTTTCATAAAGCGCCTCCTGGTGGCAGATCGATCGGGTAACCACTCCATTAGAACATACTCAGACTGCCGCGTAAGGTGTCGATGCGCCTGAGGAGGGAAAATCTGCTTCGGGAGCCTTGACTAACCGGTATTTGCCCCTATTATTAGCACTCAATTCAGGCGAGTGCTAACAGCGCGCGACTGAGCACAACTACAGATCTAGCTTTTTCGAAACCCATTTAGGAGAACAGAGTCGATGAATATTCGTCCGCTGCACGATCGCGTGATCGTTCGTCGTATGGAAGAAGAGCGCACCAGCCCGGGAGGCATCGTGCTGCCCGATGCGGCCACCGAGAAGCCCGTTCAGGGCGAGGTTCTGGCCGTCGGCAACGGTAAGGTCACCGACAGTGGCGAGGTTCGCCCGCTGGACGTCAAGGTCGGGGACAAGGTCCTGTTCGGCAAGTACTCCGGCACCGAAGTGAAGGTGGACGGGGAAGAGCTGCTGGTGATGCGCGAAGAAGACATCATGGCGGTTATCGAAGGCTGAGCCGCGCTCGCCGATTGCCAAACCATTTAATTATTGGAGGTTTTTACAGCTATGGCAGCTAAAGACGTCAAATTCAGTGAAGACGCCCGTCAGCGCATGTTCAACGGCGTGAATGTCCTGGCCAACGCGGTGAAAGTGACCCTGGGTCCGCGCGGTCGCAACGTGGTGCTGGAAAAGAGCTTCGGCTCCCCCACCATCACCAAGGATGGCGTGTCTGTCGCCAAAGAGATCGAACTGAAAGACAAGTTCGAAAACATGGGTGCCCAGATGGTGAAAGAGGTCGCTTCCCAGACCTCCGACGTGGCCGGCGATGGCACCACCACCGCAACCGTACTGGCTCAGTCCATCATCAAGGAAGGCATGAAGGCGGTCGCCGCCGGCATGAATCCGATGGACCTGAAGCGCGGTATCGACAAGGCGGTGCTGGGCGCTGTGGAAGAGCTGAAGAAGCTCTCCAAGCCCTGTGCCGATGACAAGGCGATCGCCCAGGTGGGCACCATCTCCGCCAACTCCGATGAGTCCATCGGCAACATCATTGCCGACGCGATGAAGAAGGTGGGCAAAGAGGGTGTGATCACCG
>JBNLGI010000094.1:0-27254 GCA_050305975.1 Sedimenticolaceae bacterium
ATCTCCCAGCTGTGCTGAATCCCTGTATCGGCCGCAACCATGGTTGTCGGCATCCAGACCGGTCTCCCGCCCATCGCCAGCACCCCATCGATCTCCGCAGGATCCGCCGCGGCGATCAGTCCAGGCTGCATACCGCAGAGCATGCGACCGAACTGTTCCATGGCGAGCAGGGCCATGACGTGCGCGGTCGATTCGTTGAACCCCCACTGCCGCTGGGCCAAGCGCACCTGGTCGGCGAAAGGTCCGCCGCCGGGAACGACGACCAGCGGCCCTTCCCGTGTCAGGGCCTGCAACCAGTCACGCAGATGTGCCGAATCGAACAGGCTGCCGCCCAGCTTGACTACCCACATTGCTCGGAATTCATCTGCTCCATGCGCTGCAACAGGTCCAGCAGGGCGGCAGCCTTGTGATAGGTCTCCCGATATTCCGCTTCGGGATCGGAGTCGGCAACGATGCCGCCTCCGGCCCACAGACGGGTGACGCCCTCGGAATGGACCATGGTGCGTATCGCGATATTGGTGTCCATATCGCCGTCGAAACCGATATAGCCGATGGAGCCGCAATAGATGCCGCGCCGATGGGGTTCCAGCTCCTCGATGATCTCCATCGAACGCAGCTTCGGGGCGCCGGTGATCGAGCCCCCGGGAAAGCAGGCGCGCAGCAACGAGAGTGCGTCCTGACCCCGGTCGAGTGTGCCGCAGACCTTGCTCACCAGATGGTGCACCCGGGCATAGCTCTCCAGGGTGAAGAGCTCCGGCACCTCGACGCTGCCTGGGACACAGACCTTGCCCAGGTCGTTGCGCAGCAGGTCGACGATCATGACGTTCTCCGCCCGATCCTTCGGACTCTGCTTCAACATCTCGGCCAGCATCATATCCTCGACCGGATCCGCTCCCCTTGGCGCCGTTCCCTTGATCGGTTTGGTCTCCACGCGACCGCTGCGCAGTTCCAGAAAACGTTCGGGCGAAGTGCTCAACACCTTGCAATCCGGTGTACTCAGATAGGCTGCGAAGGGCGCCGCGTTGAGTTGCCGCAGGCCCTTGTAGGCCTGCCAGGGATCGCCTTCGGCGACGACGGAGAAACGCTGCGCGAAGTTGACCTGGTAGCAGTCGCCATCGAGGATGTAGCGTTTGATCCTGGCGATGGCATCGAGGTACTCGGCATGCGTCATGTTCGAGCAGACTTCACCCATGACACGGTAGGGCTCCACCGGCCGGGCGCCGGCGGATCGCTCCGCGGCCCGCAACAACAGCCTGCGGTAGCGTTCGAGCCGGGTCGGGTTGCGTCCGACCAGCCAGCTGCGCCGCTCCTGATGGTCCACTACCAGCGCCCAGTCGTGGATACCGACGGCCATTTCCGACAGCTGCTCAATGTCTTCTGCGATCTCCGGCATCCGTTCCAGCCGCCGGCCCAGGTCGTAGCCGAAATAGCCGATCGCGCCGCCGCAGAAAGGTATCCCCGCAAGCGCGGGCGTTACCGGCCCCAATTCCTCGCGCAGCAGCTGAAAGGGATCTTCCGGCGCGACGCGCACGTCGCTGCCGTTGCGGTAGATCCGGGTCTGTTCCGCACGGGTGACGAGGACACAGACCGGATCCGCGGTAAGGATGTCGTAGCGTCCCTGTGTGCTGTATGGGCGACCACTGTCGAGAAATGCGGCCCAGGAATGGTGCGCAATGGCCTCGAACAGGAGGGCGCTGTCCTCGTGATAGGGAAAGTCGATGGCGATGGGATTCATGCCGCGTCACCCCAGGCCAGACTGGCGACGGCGACCGCTGGGGCGCATTCCGCCGCTTTTGACGCCTGCTCCCGTGCACAGGAGAAGAGTGTCTCTATGCCCACATAGGGCCGGTTCAAGCGCTGGCAGATGCGCTCCACCAGGAAGCGTCCCACGCCGGCCCCCACCAGGGGGGCTGAGTCCGGTAGTCCGGGTCTGGAGAGTATGCGCGTACAGGCGTCCTCGATCTGCCGCAGCTGCAGTTCGGCGAGATAACCCGAGACCTTGCGCCAACCCTCGAAATCCGTGGCATCCGCGTCGAGCCCGAGCATCCGCGCCAGGCGTCGCGCACTGCCGATGGGACTCTTTTCTCCGCCGTCCGCGCTCGGCAGCAGATCGGCCCCCTCCGGCAACTGCCCGAGAAGTCGATAGATATCCGCCGTGGTTGCGAAGTGCTCCGCCATCAGATGAACCCACTCTCCTGCAAATGGGGCCTTGTCCGCAATCGCCATCAACGGCGTTCGCACGACCCCGGTATAGATCAGCGACTGACCGATCAGCCGCTGGTGATCGGTAGTGTCACATGTCAGCACCTGTTTGTCAGCGAAGGGTATCAGATCGGTAGTTGTGCTTCCCACGTCGATCAGCACGCCAGCGGGCAGGCGAGCGGCCACCAGGGAAGCGGTGGCGAGCCAATTGGCCGAAGCCACCTGGAGCGCGCTGTCGGCGGCCTTGTCGGGTTCAAGAAACCCGGCCTGTCCGCCATAGATCGAAAGTCTGGCGTTCGGAAAACGGCGACTCATCACCTCGATCAGCGATTTCACGCCACTGGCCCGATCGGGAAACAGATCGACCAGCTCTCCGGTCATGGTCACCGCATGGCGCACACCGTTACAGTCGCCCAGCGACTCCAATACGGAATCGATGCCCGACTCCAACCACTCCAATCCCTGCCAGAGCGGACAGGGCAACTGCACCACCGACTCCACGCAACCGTCCCCGGCCAGACGTGCGGATTTGATGTGCGCGCCACCGAGATCCCAACCCACTACCGCCTCACGCTGCACCGACATACTCCAGGTTGACGTCCACCACCAGGTTGCCCAGCATCTGTTCGGATGCAGGCAACTTGCCTTTCAACAAATCCAGCACCAGCGCGGCGGGATTGATTCCCGTCGACTCTTTGAGGCCGACATATGAGGTGGTGATTCTCGGATTGACCTCCAATATCTGCAAGCCCTCCCCGGTGTCGATGAGATCGATGCCGACCAGACCCCACAGCTCGGGTAGCGCGGCCACCACCGCGCGCCCGATCTGGTAAAAGCGATCCCTCTCTTCCAGACAACCGTTCACGACACAACCCAAAAGCACAAAACCGGTGTCGGTCATGGCCACCCGCTGGTGATTGACGCTCATGACAAAGGCCTCTCCGTTGTAGGCCAGGACATTCAGGCTGGTCGGCGTTCCGTGAACGAAGGGCTGGATCACATACTCTTTGTCCCTCGGCAGGGTTTCGAACTGACGGCAAAGGTCGTCACGATCGCGGCAGATCCGAATCCCCTGGCAGCCGACCCCGTCATCCGGCTTGAGCACCCAGCTGCCGGGACGATCGGGCAGCACCTCCTCGATCCGGTAGGTCGGCACCACCGGGACACCCTGTTCCGACAACCGCCTCGAGGTGGCCAGTTTGCTCGATGTGGCTTGCACCGCTTGAGGCGGGCTGTTCAGCAGCAGTTTCCCCTGACTGATGACGGTCTCGCTGATGTGCTTCAGAATGTCCGCGTATTCGGGGGCGATCGGCCACACCGCGTCGGCCCATTCGATACATTGCAACCAGGTCTCGAAAAATTCGTCAAGGCCGTGCAGCATGTGGAACTCGATCGGTATCTCGGGCTTGCCCAGTCGGGCGTCACGGGTCGTCACGACCTCGATACCGGGCAGTTCCATGAGGTCGGTAACCAGCGCCTTGAGCATCATGTCCCCCTCTTCCGCGAGGGAGGGCGGCAACGGACTGTCCAGCATCCCGCCACCCGTAATATACTCGAAGACAAACACTCTCATGGTTAATTATCCGCGCTGATGAAGCTCATACCCGTCATAGACGTGATGCATGGCCATGTCGTGACGGCCAAGCGCGGCGATCGGCATAACTATGTACCCTCCAACACCCCGTTGTGCCGGTCCAGCCAACCCCGGGAGGTCGTCTCGGCGCTGCTGGCGCTGCATCCGTTCGATACATTCTATATTGCCGATCTCGACGCCATTCTCGGCCAGGGATCGAATAGCGATCTGATACGCCGGCTCGCCCATGCGCATCCGGGAGTGACATTCTGGGTGGACAACGGACTTGTGGAAATGGAAGCCGTGTGTGAATTCGCCCGTCCGGTGATTGGCACCGAGTCGCTTCTCAATTCCGAACAACTTGCTCATTTGATTGCCTCGCTTCCTTCCCCTGTGCTCTCCCTCGACTACTTGGGCGAACAATTTCTAGGGCCCATCGGTCTCGATCTGCAGGCTGCACGCTGGCCAAGGGATGTCATTGCAATGACACTCTCCCGGGTCGGCGCCAGCAGCGGCCCAGACATGGCACGCCTGCGGTCTCTATCGGCGCGACGCTCGAACCTGCGTCTCTACGCCGCCGGGGGCATCCGCAATCCGCGGGATCTGGAACGGCTGCGTTCCAGTGGTGCCGCCGGTGCCCTGCTTTCGACGGCCTTGCATCAAGGCGCTATCGACAGCATGGCTTTGGGTCGTTTCCTGTAGTTGTAAGCCTGCCCGCTCAGTCAGCGCCCCGATTTGGCGATGACCTCCAGTGCGGGTGGTCTATCTCTTATCTGATCACGTAACGGCGACATGCCCAGTTCGTCATCGACAAAGTGAGTCATCAATCGGTCGCTGCCCGAACTCTGGAACTCCTCCAGGCTGGGGCCGGTGTAGTTACACCAGGACTGAGTGGTCTCATACAGCTGCAACTCGACCAGCCCGGGAAGATACTCGATGAGCTGCTCCCAGATGAAGACACACAGCATTTCCGTGCTCGAGCGCCAGGCCAGTTCCGATGCGGCATAGTTCAGATTGTGATGATCGAAGCGGTCTACCACACGTTTGCCGGTCACCCGCTTCAGATAGCCGTAGTCCACCACGCAACCGGTCATCGGATCGATACGGTCCCTGACCTTGACATGCAGCACATAGCGCCCGCCGTGCAGGTTGGAGCATTTGGCCGGATGGTCGGTGATGTAGTGGGCGGCGTCGAACACCAGCTCCTTCGATACGGTCACCTCCGGGGTCTTCTGCTCGAACCGCTCCAGGGCGCCGGGGATCTCCATCAGTGACCCTCGCACCAGGGCCAGCAGATGCGCCGTATCCGAACGGCTCAAGGTGCGCAGCAAAAGCCCTTCGGGATGATCCGCCGCATCGAGCTCCCGAAAACGGATTCCGTGTCGGGAAGCTTCCGCCAGTACGGTCTCCCCAGCGCTCCGCTGTGGAAACTGCAGGAACAGATAGCCCGCCTGCAGCTCGCCGATATGGGCGATCAGCACCGCCAGACTGGAGAGAAAATCGGGGGGCGGCACTGGAGAGAGACGAACCTCCGCGCTCTGTCTCAGGAAGGCCGTGGGCACCTTGAGCCGATTCACCGCGACCACCCGATGGGTGGTATCCGTGTAGCGGTACTCCTGTACAAAGCGGAAACCGTATTCACACAGCCACTTGAGATCCCAGAGCAGCAGATCCAGGCGTCTGACTTCACCGGGCAGTAAAGTGAAGGCCTCTTCGATCCGCAACAGACCGGCCCATCTGAGTCCTCTGAGAACGGAACGCGCCCGTTCCGAGGGGTAGCCATCCGGTGGCGCATAGGTCTCAACGCCCTCTACACGGTTCATCTCTTCCCGATCGACCAGCAGATCCAAAGGCAGATGGTGCCGAATGGCATATTCATGGAGCGTCAGCGAACAACAGCGCAACAGATGTCTGTTGTCCAGCCTGTCGAGTTCACTGCCGCATTCGAGACATTGCATTGTCATCCTCCACTATCGACCAACGGGGGCAGCGGAAACCCGGTGCGGGAGCGGTACACGCAAAGCAGGCGTGACCGACCCCGACCCGACTCCCCGTGCGGTCGTCGACACGTCCCTGTGGCGACGCCCTCATCGCGCCTCAGTCGTGAGCGGCGAAGGGGTGAGACACCGAACCCTTCTTGGCGACCACTTCACTGGCCTTGGGCTCACCGGTAATCGCGCGCTTGATCGACTCCTTGGTCGCCTGATAGTTGTAGTCCTGGATCTTGGTGTCATCCGCGGCTTCCCAATGGATGAAGACACCGACACAGATGAAGACGTCGTCGGCTTCATCGGCGGGGATGGTGCCGTCCTCGACACAGTCCGCCACCGCCATGGCCACACCGCGCTGAGCCGGACCGAACATCTGGACCGCCTGCTTGGCGCCCTTGATGGTCACCTTGTTGAACATCATGGTGCTGGGTTTGCAAGCCAGGTTGGGAGCGACAACGGCAAGCAGCGATGTGAATCCGTCCTTGTTGTTGACCAGACCGTTGCAGAATGCGGTCTCGGCAGCCGAACCCCGGGGGCCGATCAGAAGATCGATGTGCGCAACTTCATTACCGTCGCCGACCAGTGATTCTCCGACCATCGTTCTATTGATAACTGGCATTTCAGTTTCTCCTTACTTGTTATAGAGAGTTAACTACGGACCCCCGCCTCTTTGGGCTGGGAATCTCGGTCACGGGAAAACCCCGCTTTCTGCTCAAACGCGGGAAGCATCGACTCCAGGTGGGAGATGAACAGCGCGGCGACAGTCATATCCGCCGACGTACCTGGATTGATACCCTCGCGTTTGAATTCTTTGTCCGCCTGCAGCAGACGTAACTGGAAGTGCTGAGGCTGCTCCGCCTGGAACAGCCCCTTATCGAGCTCAGCCGCATGCAGGCTGGTGGTGACGGCTTTGTAGAGGCCGTGCTTGCGCTGGATATGCGTATCGGGATAGCTGGCGAGCAGACCGAGATAGAGACCTGTAACGGCCCACTCCCGGCTCTGCCAGCGCTGCTCTAGGCTGTGCAGTTTCGGCAGCGCTTCTTCGAACAGCACCGCATAACCGGTGCTGTACTGGCGTGCAATCAGATCGCGCTCGGCCGCATGGCTCATCACCTCGATAAGCGATGCGCTGGGCGTTTCCGCGACATCGTAGCGCTCTGAGGTTCCCAGCCCGGCGGGCGCCGCCAGCTGAATCGAGCGAAACAGCCACTGAGTCTGCTTTGCGTCTGCCTTCGCCAACACCTGGCGCAAGCGATCGCGCAATGACCCACCGGCGGGCTGACTTTCGTCGAGCAGGGCCTGAACCAGCGGAGCGCAGAGCAGCACGATACCGAGATTGGTATTGCAACCGACCGCCTTGCGGGTGGCCTCGACCGCCCGATAGATCCGCTCACCCAGGCCGAGTCCGGTTTCAGTCAACGGTTTCGCACTGACATCGGCGCTGGTGATGAAGTCCTCGAGCGTCATCCCGTGACCGTCGGAGAAACGGTGGACATTGCCTGGCTTGAGGGCATCGAGTTCACTCAGGCAGGCTTGACGATAGGCCGCTGCCAGGCGCCGTCTCAAGCCGCCGATCGGGTGCAACGGCAGGTTCATCAGACCACCTCCGTGAGCGGCTCGCCCCGGCATCTGGAGAGGAAGTCCTCCACCAGCAACCGGGTGATATCGTGCTGACAGACCTGCTGCAAACCCTTCCATGCCGGTATGCTGTTGATTTCCAGAACATGGGCGCGGCCGTCGACGTCGCGCAGGATGTCGACACCGGCATAACTCATCTGCAAGGCATCCGAGGCGGCCTCCGCCAAGGCCTTGAGCTCCGGATCGAGTACCGCCGGGTGGCAGCGCGCACCTTGCGCCACGTTGCTGATCCAGCCCTCCCCCTGACGCATCATGGCGGCCACCGCGCGGCCGTTGATGACGAAAATGCGCCAGTCATGGGATTGGTCCGCGCCGGTCGGAATAAACCGCTGCAAATAGTAGACACCGCTGTAGAGCTCGGCAGCGGGCAGAGCGTCAAAGTCACGGATGCGCATCAGGCCGATACCCTGGGAACCAAACAGCGGTTTCAAAACCAGTTCATGGCCCGCCTTGAATTCGCGCGACAGGACCTGCGTAAGGTCATCCCCCCCCTCCATGACCCAGGTGGGTGGCGTTGGTATGCCGGCGGAGTGCAGCAGGAAACTGGTCATAGCCTTGTCCACACTGCGTTCGATGGCCCGGCCATCGTTGTAGACGCAGACGCCGAGGTGTTTGAGGGCATGCAGAATATCCAGGTAGTGCACCACCTGCTCCAGGGTGCCTCCAGGAACCCCGCGCACGAAGACGCCGTCGGGCAGCTTCTCGAAGCCGGGGATCATCAGGCCATGACCCGCTGCGCCGAGCACGAAGCCGCAACGGGTCAGGGAGACGAATTCGCTGTCACAGCCGTGCTGAGCGAAAGTCTTGCGCAGACGGGCGCCGTGCCAACCGGGATCGTCGGTGAAGATGGCGATACGTCTGCTCATGGGCCGATTCCGAAAGAGGCCTGCAACAGGGGGATGTCGAGCGCTCCGGCCGCATAGCTGCGGCCGCTGTCGAGCACGCTGACCATCACCCGCGCCGGACTGAAGAGCATGGGATCGACCTTGAAGAAGTCGTAATCGTAGGCCTTGAAGACTTCGCCGAAGGGACGCCCGTAGTCGCGCGAAGCGCTGCTCGGCAGATCGCTGCAGAGTTTCTCCGCCGCCGCATCCTCGCCGCTGACGAAGAGCTGCACCAGACCGGCGAAGAGGATGGCGTCGTTGGTGCGTCCCATGGCGTTGAGAAAATCGGGCGCCGGCGGCGGCAGGGGTGCGCTGCCGAAACCGTCCCTGATATCGGAGAGGCTGAAACCCAGCTCATGGGCCTTGTGCATGGCCACTTCGAGTACCCGCGCCACGATCTGCACCGTGCCGGCGAGACTGCTGGTCGGGGTCAGGATCAGCGTCAACGCCTCCACCGCGACCCCGCAGTCCCGTGCGATCTTCTCGCACAGGGGCAGCGGCGGGATCCGGTCGACCTCCAGCACCAGGCAGGTTCGGTCGGCCTGGTCCCGATAGTCCAGCTCCTGAAACAGGGGTTCCTTCTGCGCCAGCGCTCTTCCGGGACCGGAGCCGAGGGCGTGAAAGCCCTTTTTACCCTCTTCCTTGTGCGACAGACTCCAGCCTGCATACTGGCTGCCGAGACAGGCCAGCACCGGATCGGTGGTGTGGACATGCACCGAGAGCGGCCAGCCGGCGATCGGACCGCTGCCGCTGAGGCTGACACTGCCGAGTCCACCGAGACAGATCTCCGCGATGCGGCGCCCCGCTTCGAGACAACCCGGCACAGCGATTCCTGCGTCCACCAGCTGACAGCCGTTGTCCAAACGTTCGACACCGAGACGCAGGTGTTCGGCGTCCGCCACCAGCGACTCGACCAGAGGCGCGGTCAATGCATTGATACTGGGACGGCTCATATCGCCACCTTGCGCGTTTCGGCTAGGCAAAGTGTCTGCAGAATCTCATCCCGGTAGTGACGCAGTACGGCCTCCACCTCCTCCTCACTGCCGCCCCGGGCAAACAGACTGCAGAGGGGTTGTCCCTCGGCGATCCGGGCCCCGGACGACGGCCGGTCCTTGACCCATTGGGGCCAGGCCATGCCAGCGGGAATCTGGATGGTCTGCGGGGCGTAGACAATCTGGTGGCCATGCACCGCGGTGGAGCCGACTATCGGGAGTACCGGAAGTTCGCCGAGACAGGCCGCAATATGGTGTTTGATCCAGCCGTCGCTCAGCAGATGCTCATAGAGCTCTAGGGTCGCCGAAGGCCGGGGGTTGAGATCGAGCACGAAGATGCCGTCGTCATTGAGAATGAAATCGAGGCTGTTCACACCCTTCAGAGAGAGCTCGCTGACCAGCTTCCCGACGATCGTTTCCACCTGCAGACGCTGGGCGTCCTGCAGTTGGGCCTGGCCCACCGCGCCGGTATAGAGGAACGGAGCGGGCGCGATGGAGGCGCCCGCGCCGAGCCGGTTGTAACCGATGGTACGAAACCGCTCGCCATTGGCGATGAAGAGGATCGACATCGCGGAACCGGAAAGATGACGCTGATAGTAGGTGGCGTGATCCGCCGCTGAGTGCTGCGCGTCGAAATAGGCCACACCCTGACCGCCGCAGCTACCGGTCCGTTTGATCAACCAGGATTTCTCCGGCTCGGAGTACGGGGGCGTGAAGCAGACCTCCGGGTAGGGAATCCGCAGCCGATTGAGCAGCGAGAAGAAGCGGCGGGGATTGCGCAGGTGTTCGAGCACAGAGGGCGCGTTGCCGAACAGGCGGCAGCGCTGGGACAGTTGCTGCAGCAGCGAGGAGGCCTGCTCCAGGCCTGCGCCGTAGACCACCCCGCAAGGGTGTTCCGGAAACAGCGCCTCCATCTCTTCGATGAGCTCATCCACGTCAACCTGGGCGAACTCGTGACTGGTTGGCCAGCAGTCGGCCACGGCCTGGGTGTCTTCGTCGCAGAAGGCATCGATGACCGTGACCCGGTAACCGCCGCGCACGGCCGATTCGGCGATGGCGCGACCGCTGTTGGCCAGTATCAACAGGGAAGTGGAATCAACCGACATGGCCGCGCGCCACCTCGAAGGCACTGTTGAAATCGAGATACTGGGGTTCGCCGCTCTCGTACATCTTTTTCAGCAACTGATGCTGGGCCTGGTATTTGACGTTGCCTACCGTGAGCGCGCCGATACCGACGGCCCCGCTGGACGAACCCTCGATGGGCTTGGCGTCGTCCAGCACGCCGACGCCTTCGATACCCTCAGGCGGCACCGCGTTGACGTCACAGGCCACCTTGAGCCTTGTCGCCGCTTGCAGGTGCCCCGTGTTGAGCACCTGTACCCCCGCTTTGGCGGCGTTGAACACCACATCGGCCTGGCTCGCGAGTTCCATGATGCCGGCTTCACTGCTGCCATCGGCGGGCAGCAGCTTCGAGTCATAGCGGCTGTTGCAGAGCTCGACCACCGATTCCGCCTTGCTCAGGCTCTCATGGCTGACGATCACCGACTCGGCGCCCGCGGTGGCGGCCAGCATCGCCGCTGTCGAGCCGACCGGACCGGTGCCGCCGAAGACCACCACCCGCTTGCCCTTCAAGCCCGCGGAATCGTGTCTCTTCAGTTCACGCTCGACACAGGCGACCATTCCCGCAGCCGTGGTGAAGGCGCCGCTGGGATCGGCGAACAACGAGACCTCGAAGGGGGGCACCATCGACTTTTTCGCGATCTGCATCATCTCCATGGCCAGATGGGTGTCGCGGCCACCGATGAATATACCGGTCCGCTTGACCCCCTTGGGACCGCGGGAAAAGATTGCGTCCTGAACCAGATCGCGCACCTCCTCCAGCGCCACGTCAATATAGGGCGTGCAGGCGGTCCACCCCGCGTCGTATGCCATGTTCACGTCGAAAGGGCTGAGATTCTTGGCTGCGGTCAACATGTGCAGCAGATAAGGTCTTTCCATCTAATGGGCTCGCTTTTTTTCGCTTAGTCTTGTTGGTTGCTGCAGCAGGTTTACACACGCGCCTTGGTTGCGCGCCGCCACCTGCTGACAGCGGAATGCGGTGAACTCACCGAAATGTTGCCGCATCGCCGTTTCCAGCCATTGGGCCTGCTCGGCGTCCTCGAGCAACACGAAACCGGTCGGTCCCCAGGAGCTCTGGCCGATGCCGGCAAACCCCTGCTCGGCGGCCCACTCCAGAGCGGCGGCGATGACCGGGCTGGCGAAACGACCTCCCTGAGCCGGAGCGAAATGGTCGCCGACCACCTGTTGAATCTCACCGATGGCGCGGGCAAAAGGCGCCATGCGGGCCTCGAGCACACCGGGCAGGGCCTGCATCATGACCAGCCGGCAAAGATGGGCGGCGGCATCGGCGGGAAACTCGGGCAACTCGGAAAAAGCCGCGACCTCCTTTTTCCCATGCAGACCCTGGGCACGGGTATCGAACAGCAGCAGCGCGCGCCACTGCTCCGGGAACGGCAGCCTGACGGCGACCGGAGGCACGCCCTCCGCCTCACCCCGACCGCAATCGAGGATGAACCCGCCCTGCTCGAAAGCGCCGATGCCGATACCCGAACGCTTGCCGCGATCCAACAGCTGTGCGATCGAGGCGCTATCGCTGGCGCCGCCGTAGAGCCGCTCGATAGCGGTGCCCACAGCCAAGGCCATCTGCGTGCCTGAGCCCAGTCCCACGTGATCGGGTATGGTCTGCAGCAGATGGATATCGACGCCACCCTCTATACCCCTGGCTTCGAGGTAGGCGCGGGCATATCTGAGCGCCCGCTCCGCACCGGGTCCGCTGATGGAGATATCCGCTGCCCGCTCCGCCCGCAGGCGCGTGGCCAGATGCGTGACGGTCAGTCCGATACTGCCAAAACGCCTGCCCAGGCCACCGTGCAGGTCGAGGAAGCCCAGATGCAATCGGGCAGGTGCTTCGACCTCAACGGTGAGTCCGGCAGTGGTGGGTTTGGCACGGTAAGTCATGAGGCTCCTGGTCGTTTCTCGTTATTGCCCCATACATATGTGCAAATTGCATGCCTGATTATTTATTCCCGCCTTTGTGCCGACTGCACCCGAACGCATGCACCTGACGTGAACCAATGTGTCACACACCCTGCCCGCGCAGTTAACAGTCAGATGGCGTCGATTCCTGTCTGAGATGACAGGTCGCTATGCCGAGCCCATCGTCAGCACCGAGGATCATGGGCCGAACTCAGATCTGATTTTCAGTGTGGCATAGTTTCTGCAATCCATATCCGGATCAATGATCAGAGCTTTACCCAAGGGCAGGTATCATCAGAGCATGTGGAATAACGAGATCGAAGAGACGACGAGCGCGATAACCTGTCCCGGCTGTGGATTGAGTTGTGACGATCTACAAATCGAGGTGAAGGACAGTCGCCTATGCCGGCTCGAGAACGGCTGCGAAACGGCGAGACGTTTCTTCGACAGCGCCTTTACCACAAGTGACCCGACCCCCATGATCGACGGCAGTGCCGTTTCGCTCGAACAGGCGCTATCCAGGGCCACAGAACTTTTGGAGAACGCCCGCTCACCCCTGTTCGCCGGCCTGGCCACGGACGTCAACGGAATGCGCGGCATACTCGAACTGGCCGATCGCTGCGGCGCCACACTCGACCATCTCAATGGCGACGCCATGTTTCGCAACCTGCGCGTGGTCCAGGACAACGGCTGGTTCACCACCACCTTCACCGAGGTGCGCAACCGGGCCGATCTGATCCTGCTCATCGGCAGTCAATCCCTCGAACGTTTTCCACGCCTGGTTCAGCGCATACTCAATCCTCCGGAGCGCCTGTTCACGGCCGACAATGAGCGCAGGCTGGTGTTGCTCGGCCCCTGGAGTCCCGATTCGCTGCCCGATGAGTTGACTCCTTTGAACCCGACCCTGATTCCGCTGGCGCTCGAGTCGCTGCCGGATGCGGTCGGCCTGCTGCGCGGTCTGGTCGCGGATCGTCCGGTCTGCGTGGCGAGACACCCCTGGGGCGAGGCGCTGATCGACCTCGCAGCGCAGTTGAAATCGGCCAAGTACAGCGTGATTGCCTGGAGCGCAGCCGAACTCGACCTGCCCCACGCCGAGCTGACCATCCAGGGGCTGGCGGAGCTGGTCAAGGATCTGAACGAGACCACCCGTAGCGCCGCCCTCCCACTTGCCGGCAGCCTGGGTGACATCACCTGTAATCAGGTTTGCACCTGGCAGCTCGGCTATCCATTGCGCAGCCGACTGCAGCGACGGATCCCCGAGCACGACCCCCGGCTCAACCGCTGGCAGGATCTACTTGCCCGAGGCGAGAACGACCTGCTGCTGTGGGTCTCCTCGCTCTCCGCCCAGGCAACGCCGCCCCCCTGCGAGGTTCCCACCCTGGTACTGGGTCATGGCGGAATGGTGTTCGAGCGCCCGCCCGAGGTCTACATTCCGGTTGGCGTACCCGGTGTCGATCACCCCGGTCACTGGTATCGAAGCGATTCGGTCTGCCCCTTACCCCTGGGAAGGTTGCGCGCGGGAGGACCGCCGGCGGTCAGTCAGATCGCATCACTGCTGCTGGATCGACTGCAACCGGCGCAGGCTGCGGCAGCGGGGGCGGATGCATGTTGATCAAGCTAACCGGCGCCAAGGTCTACGACCCCACCCACGCCGTAGACGGCGAAGTCAGGGACATCCATATCCGCGACGGCAGGATCGTCGACGCCCCCTCCGGCAGCGAGACCGCCGATCGCACCTATGCGCTGGACGGCAAGATCGTCATGGCCGGCGCCATCGATCTGCATACCCACATCGGCGGCGGCAAGGTCAATATCGCGCGCACCATGCTGCCTGAGGACCAGCGCGCTCACGCCATGGAGCGGACCGAACTGACCCGCTCCGGCGGCGGACATGCCGCCCCCTCCACTCTAGCGGCGGGCTACCGCTATGCGGAGATGGGCTACACCAGCTGTTTCGAGCCCGCCGTGCTGCCGGTCAACGCGCGCCAGGCCCACATGGAGATGGCCGATACGCCGATGGTCGACACTGGCGGCTACGCCATGCTCGGCAACGACGACCTGCTGTTGCAGCTGATGGCCGAGGGGGCGGAGCAGCAGACCATCAACGACTATGTGGCCTGGACTCTGCGTGCGGCCCAGTGCATCGGCATCAAGGTGGTCAATCCCGGCGGTATCAGCGCCTTCAAGTTCAACCAGCGGGCGCTGGACGTGGACGATCTCCACCCCTACTACCGGATCAGCCCACGGGACATCGTGCGCACCCTGAGCCGCGCTCTGAGCGAGCTGCGCGTCCCCCACCCCCTGCATATCCACGCCAGCAACCTGGGGGTGCCGGGCAACTACCTCTCGACCCTCGCCACCATGGATGCCGCCGAAGGCCACCCGATCCACCTGACCCATATCCAGTTTCACAGCTACGGTACCGAGGGCGACAGAAAGTTCTCCTCCTCGGCGGCGGAGATCGCCGAAGCGGTCAACAACAGGAGCAACGTCTCTATCGATGTGGGACAAGTAATGTTCGGTCAGACGGTCACCGTCTCCGGCGACACCATGGCGCAGCATGCCAACCACAGCCATGCCCACCCCAACAAGTGGACCTGCATGGATATCGAGTGCGACGCCGGCTGCGGCGTGGTGCCCTTTCGCTATCGCGACCAGAATTTCGTCAACGCCCTACAGTGGGCGATCGGTCTCGAGCTGTTTCTGATGGTGGACGACCCCTGGCGGGTGTTCCTCACCACCGACCACCCCAACGGCGCGCCCTTCACCAGTTACCCCCATCTGATCCGCCTGTTGATGGACCGCAGCTTCCGCAACGATCAACTGGCCAGGATCAATCCCGACGCCGCCGCCGCCAGCCATCTGGGCAGCATCGACCGGGAGTACTCGCTCTACGAGATCGCCATCATGACCCGCGCCGCGCCGGCGCGCATTCTGGGATTGAGCGATCGCGGCCATCTTGCTCCCGGCGCGGTGGCGGATATCGCCGTCTACCACCAACACGAGGACCCGGAGAAGATGTTCGAGCGGCCCATGCTGGTCTTCAAGGGGGGGGAACTGGTGGTCGAAGAGGGCCGCATCACCCGCCCCGTCAAAGGCGCCACCCACGTGGTGCGCCCCGACTACGATCCCGCAATCGAAGGTCTGGTCGGTCGCTGGTTCGAGCGCTATCACAGCATCGGTCTGCGCAATTTCGTAATCTCCGATGACGAGATGGCAGAAGGCATTGGCAGCCCGGTCACCGTCCACCCCTGCAAGGGGGAGCGCGCATGATCATCAACGGCACGGAAATCGAGGAGACCTTCGCCGAGGCCTTCGGCATGAGCGCCACCCGCGTCATCATCACCGCCCTCAATGCCCGCTGGGCGCGCATCGCCGGAGAGACCATGACCGGTTTCGCCACCTCCGTGATCGGCTGCGGCGTGGAAGCGGGCATCGAGACCGAACTGGCGCCCGAGGCGACTCCCGACGGTCGCCCGGGCGTGAGCGTGCTGCTCTTCGGCATGTCGGGCAAAGCCCTGGCGAAGCAGCTTGAGACCCGGGTCGGCCAGTGCGTGCTGACCTGCCCGACAACCGCGCTTTTCGCCGGCATGCAGGGGGAAAAGCAGATCCCCCTGGGAAAGAATCTGCGCTTCTTCGGCGACGGCTACCAGATCTCGAAGCAGATCGCCGGCACCCGCTACTGGCGGGTCCCGGTGATGGATGGCGAGTTCCTCTGTGAAGAGACGGTGGCCCGGGTGCCCGCCGTCGGCGGCGGCAACTTCCTGGTGCTTGCCGAATCCCAGGCCCAGGCGCTGGCCGCCTGTGAGAGAGCGATCGAGGCGATGGAGAAGCTGCCCAACGTGATTATGCCCTTCCCCGGCGGCATCGTGCGTTCCGGTTCCAAGGTGGGATCGAAGTACAAGGCCCTGATGGCCTCGACCAACGACGCCTACTGTCCCACGCTGCGGGGTCTGGTGAAATCGAAACTCGAGGAGGAGATCGGCTCGGTAATGGAGATCGTGATCAACGGCCTCAGCGAGGAGGATGTGAGAGCGGCCACCCGCGTCGGCATCTCGGCGGTCTGCGAACTGGGCGCCGCGGCCGGAATCCTGCGCATCTCAGCCGGCAACTATGGCGGCAAGCTTGGCCAGTTCCAATTCCACCTGCGGGAGGTGATGGCATGAGCCGCCTCACCCTCAGACTGCGCGAGCCGCTTTCACAACGCATCGATATGAGCCCCTTTACCCCTCAGGGGCTCGCCGGCAAGGCGCTGAACGATATTGCGCGCATCCCCCTCTGGCTCGGCAACCGGCAGGTCGACTGCGGCGAGCTGTTCAGCATCAACGGCAGCCTCGCGGACGGGATCCTCATCCAATCGGAGAGCGACCGCCTCGACCGCATCGGCGCCGGCATGAATGGCGGTTCCGTCAGGGTCGAGGGGAACGCCGGCGCCTACCTCGGATGCGGCATGCGCCAGGGCAGCATCGAGGTCAGCGGCGATGCGGGGCTGGCGGCGGCTTGCGCCATGTCCGGCGGCAGTCTGTCCATCGGCGGCAACGCCGGCGACTTCCTTGGGGGCGCCATGACCGGAGAGCGCCAGGGCATGCGCGGAGGCACGGTTTTGGTCAAGGGCAATGCCGGCGACCGGGCCGGCGACCTGCTGCGTCGCGGCACCATTCTTATCGGCGGGGATTGCGGCGACTACTGCGCCTCACGCATGGTGGCGGGAACGCTGGTGGTGCTGGGCCATACGGGGATACAGACCGGACTGGCCATGCGCCGTGGCACCCTGATCGTGACCCGGCATCCCAAATCCATCGCGGCCGCTTTCAACGAAAACGGCACACATCAGCTCAGTTTTCTTACCTTGCTTACCCGCAATTTACGGGAGCATGCCCCCTTTTCCGCGCTCGCAGAGCGCGGCAACCGGGTAGAGCGCTGGGTAGGCGATCTCAGTTGCGACGGAAAGGGTGAGATACTGCTCCTGGAGTGATCGCCGGGACCCGTGCCCACGGGTGACCTGTGCGGTCTTGGCCCCGCACCTGTTTCCAAAGAGCCTTGGGTTATCGGTGCGGCAAGCCGCACCCTACACGATCGAGTCGTAGGGTGCGGCTTGCCGCAGCGAAATCCTTTGACTAATCCTGCCCTACTTATCTTCAGTCTGTAGCCCGGATAAAGCGGAGCGGAATCCGGGACAGCCTGCATCTTCCCCTGGATTTCGCTTCGCTCCATCCAGGCTTCGCCTACCACACCAGGCTGATACGTCATCGTTATTAATGATTGTTCCAATAGGCGGGGCATATCCGATCCCGGCTCTTCGCCTCTTCCAGCCGTTATCGAAAGGTCGCTAAGTTGCTGAAAGCAGGGGTTATCCCTTTCCGATCAATCCATGAGTGTCACTGTTCTGGTACAGCTACCGTGTCACACTTTGACGTTTTTGGGATTTCCGTCGGGAAAAAATCCCGAGCGCTTTCTGCTTAGATATCAATCGAGCGCTTATTCAGGGCAAAAGCCCTGGCTAGGGACTACTTCCCAAGCGGAGGCACATTTGTTGCTTAGAGTAGTTTCGTTGGTCTGCATCACCCGTATGCAGCCAGCAAGCTCAACAAAAACTCGACAGAATGTGAAATACCAATAGGAGTGACACTTCGATGAAATGGTCTACACCCAGCTATCAAGACATGCGTTACGGTTTTGAGATCAACCTCTACATCAACAACCGTTAATCAGCAGTAAACAGGAACCACCTGGCAATCAGGTGGTTCCTTTCAAAATAAGAACGATACAGACAACCACCCAATTCTCACAGTCCAATGCGTATACACATCCTAGGTTCGGGAGCCGGCGGTGGCTTTCCACAGTGGAACTGCAACTGTCCCAATTGCCAGGGCGTAAGAGCAGGCAGTATCAAAGCGGTACCCCGCACGCAATCCTCCATAACCCTGAGCGCGAACGGAACGGATTGGGTGCTGTTCAACGCATCACCCGACATTCGGGCGCAGCTGGCATCCTTTCCGGCACTGCAACCGGGCAGATCCATACGCGACACCGCCATCAAAGCCATCGTGCTGGTGGATGCGCAGATCGATCACACCACCGGACTGCTGTTGTTGCGTGAACACACGGAGCCCTGGGAGATCTACTGCACGCAAGCCGTACACGACGATCTGACCAGCGGTTATCCCATTTTCAATATCCTCAGCCACTTCAGAGGCGTGAACTGGCATGAGATAACGACCGACGAAGCGAGTTTCACCATCCCCGGCATTGAAGGACTGCGCTTTACCGCCGTCCCCCTCAAAAGCGAGGCCCCACCCTTCTCCCCCCATCGCCACAACACGGTTCCCGGCGACAACATCGGGGTGCGGGTGGAAAACCTCGACAGTGGCAGAAACCTCTTCTACGCACCGGGACTCGGAGCACTCGAGTCCCATGTGATCCCCTACATGGAAAACGCCGACTGCCTGCTGGTGGACGGCACCCTATGGACGGACAACGAGATGATCGCCGCCGGTATCAGCGACAAGCACGGCAGTGAGATAGGGCATCTCGACCAATCGGGTAAGGGAGGCATTATCGAGATTCTGAGCGGCCTGAGCCGACCCAGAAAAATTCTCATCCATATCAACAATACGAACCCCATCCTGGTGGAGGACTCCCCCGAGCGGCAGGCGCTGAACGCGGCCGGTATCGAGGTATCCCACGACGGCATGGAGATCGAGATTTAACAGCAGGAGAAGTTATGGCCTCTCAATCAGCCACCCCTTGGTCCAAAGAGGAATTCGAACAGCAGCTTCGCGAGAAGGAGAAGTACTACCACATCAATCATGAGTTCCATCTCCTCATGAACAGCGGCCAGCTGGATAAGCCCGCGATCCAGGGCTGGGTCGCCAACCGCTTCTACTACCAGGTCGCGATCCCGGTGAAAGACGCGGCCATCATGAGCAACTGTTGGGATCGGGACGTGCGCCGCCACTGGATCCAGCGCATCATCGACCACGACGGCACCCAGGGTGATGAAGGCGGCATCGAGGCCTGGCTGCTGCTGGGCGAGGCGGTGGGCCTGTCGCGCGAGGATCTTTGGAGCCACAAATATCTGCTGCCCGGGGTGAAGTTCGCGATTGACGCCTATGTCAACTTCGCCCGCCAGCAACCCTGGGAGGTGGCCGCCAGTTCCTCGCTGACCGAGCTCTTCGCCCCGACCATCCACCAGAAACGGCTCGACAACTGGCCGGAGTACTATCCCTGGATCGACGAGCGGGGCTACCACTATTTCCGCAAGCGCCTGACCGAAGCACGCCGGGATGTTCAGCACGGACTGGCCATCACTCTGGATTACTACAAGACCCGCGAACAGCAGGAGAAGATGCTGGAAGTGCTGCAGTTCAAGCTCGACGTACTCTGGACCATGCTCGATTGCATGTGGATGGCCTATGTGGAGAACAAACCGCCCTATCACAACATTGCGGACTGAGAACCATGAACCACCGTTTCAACGCCGAAGACATCCCGCAGATGGCGCCCACCTTCCGCTTCCAGTGGGAGGAGGCCCAGGGTTGCCACGTGATCCTCTATCCCGAAGGCATGGTCAAGCTCAACCCGGCCGCCGGCGAGATTCTCAAGCGCTGTGACGGTCAAGCCAATGTAGCCGCCATCATCGACGATCTGCAGTCGGCCTTTCCCGAAGCCGATCTCGAGGCCGACGTCTACCAATTCCTGGATACCGCTTATGACAACCAATGGCTCCGACACAAGTCCGCCTAAACCGCTCTGGCTGCTGGCGGAACTGACCTATAAATGCCCGTTGCAGTGCCCCTACTGCTCGAATCCGCTCGATATCGCCCGCTACACGGACGAGCTCTCGACCGAGGAGTGGATCCGGGTCTTTCGCGAGGCGCGTGCCATGGGTGCTGTGCAGCTCGGCTTCTCCGGTGGCGAGGCGCTGGTACGCAAGGATCTGGAGATTCTCATCGCGGAGGCGCACAAGCTGGGCTACTACACCAACCTGCTCACCTCCGGTGTCGGCATGGACGAGGATCGCATCAAGGCTTTCAAGGAGGCCGGGCTCGATCATATCCAGGTGAGCTTCCAGGCCAGCAGCGAAGAGCTCAACAACTTCATCGCCGGTAACAACTCCTTCCAGCACAAAATGGAAATGGCGCGGCTGGTGAAGAAGTATGACTACCCAATGGTGCTCTGCTTCGTGCTGCATCGCCATAACGAGGACCAGGTGGAGCAGATACTGGAGATGTCGTATGCGTTGGAGGCCGACTATGTGGAGTTGGCCACCACCCAGTACTACGGCTGGGCCCTGCACAACCGGGAGCAGTTGTTACCGAGTCGGGCCCAGGTGGAGGCCGCCGAAGCCGTGGCTCATCGCTACCAGGAGAAATACAAGGGCAAGATGCGTATCTTCTATGTGGTGCCCGACTACCACGAGGATCGCCCCAAGGCCTGTATGAGCGGATGGGGAGCGGTGTTTCTGACCATCGCCCCCGACGGCACCGCCCTGCCCTGTCATGCCGCCAGTGAACTGCCCGGCCTGAGCTTTCCCAACGTGCGAGATCACAGCGTCGAGTGGATCTGGAACGAATCGCCCGACTTCAACAAGTTCCGCGGTTACGGCTGGATGAAGGAGCCCTGCCGCAACTGCGACGAAAAGGAGAAGGACTTCGGGGGCTGCCGCTGCCAGGCCTACCTGCTGACCGGCGATGCCGCGAATGCCGATCCGGTATGCGGCAAATCGCCCCATCACGAACAGATCGTGCAACTGGTGAACCAAACGGACAGCGGACAACAAGCCGATGCCGCCCCTATGGTGTTTCGCAACATGCGTAATTCAAAGAAGCTGACGGCGGATCGATGGCCGCTTGCCAGCGCCGGGCGAATACGCGGCCGCAACTGAGTCCCGGACGGGTCGAACGCACGCCCCGTACCTCCCGGGACTGCTTCGCAGCCGGTTCATGGACGCTGTTCACCCACCCCGCAGCAGTTGACACAGTCTGTCCGTTTCCTGAATCAGCGCCGCCGTCATTGCCGGTTCATCGATCAGGTGTCCGGCCTTCGCCACCTGGACAAAGCGGGATCCCGGCAGAGCCCGATGCAACAGCCAGGCCGCCTCCTCGGTGCAGGTGAGATCGAAGCGACCATGGACGATCGCGACCGGCAGTTCGGGCAGTTCGCCCAGCCGCGCGAGTATCTCGTTTTCGTCAATGAAGTAGCGGTGCCTGGCGAAGTGCGTCTCGATCCTGACCTTCGCCAGCATGCGCTCCTGGCGGGCCGCCGTGTCCCGCTTCCGGGTCTTCGCCCGTTTATGCCAGCTAACCACTGTATCGCCCCATTCGGACCACCTGCGCGCCGCCTCCAGGGCGACCTTGGCATCCGGATCCCGCACCGCTTCGTAGTATCCGTCGATGAGCGTATCGAGGGTTGAAGCATTGCGGATAGCCTGTGTGAACCGCTCCCACTCCCGGGGAAACAGCCGCCGCAGACCGAGGAAAAACCACTCAAGATCGGATTCGCGGGCCAGGAACGTTCCCCTCAGGATCAGGCCAAGAGAGTTCCCGGGGTGTGTCAGCAGATAGATCAGTGACAGTGTCGCCCCCCAGGAGCCGCCGAAGAGCAACCATCGGTCAATTGTCAGATGGCGCCGAATGGTCTCCATGTCCGCGACCAGATCCGCCGTCCGATTGTGCCCCGTCTCCCCCAAAGGCAGGGATTTCCCTGAGCCCCGCTGATCGAAGAGTACGATGCGATAGCATGCCGGATCGAAATAACGCCGATGGTCCGGGTTGCATCCGGATCCGGGCCCGCCGTGCAGAAAGACCGCGGGTATCCCTTCCGGGTTTCCACACTCCTCCACATAGAGTTCGTGCCCAGCATCGACGCGAATGTGGTGAACCGCATAGGGTTCACAGGCGGGATAGGGTTGTTTCATCAGATTCCGGATCCCGATGGAGCCATGTTAAGCGTCATGCGCATCGCCCGATTTTGCAGCTAGAAGTTCGGATCTGTGGTCGGCCGGCCGGAGATAAAGTGTCACAGCAGTGACACACACCCTGATTCCACACTCAAGAAAATGAATCACATCACATTCCCGCGGGCGCAACCTTGGACCCTCCCCAGGTCGGAATCCCGCTGGGTATCGGCGCGCACCCTTGTCACTGATGTGTGAATCTGCCTTTGCCCCGCTCGTTGCCCACATACCGCTACCATACCTAATTCATTGATGATGAGGAACATATGGACAATCAAGCAGGTATCGTTGCGCACTGGGGGATGACATCACCCATACTGTGACATTGGCCAGAATCAATTCATACACCAAAACAAATAGTTATATAGACAAGTGAGATTTATTCGAGCAATGTCCATATAACTGCACAAAGCGTGTTACCACTCCCGGGAACACTGCACGATTCGACGCCATCCAATCAAATGTCAGCCAAAACCAGTCTCCTCTCATCAGACCGCGGAATTGAATAAAAACCGAGAAACCGCTTGATGAGCATTGTTTGGCATACAAGTTGCCTTTCTGTGTTTGTCGCGAACGAAGACTGCCTGTGTTTCCTGCGACGTTGTAAATTTTTTACCGAAAGAGAGGAGTTAGTTGTTAGCGATGGATGAAGCTAGACGAAGTAGTTTTCGATTCGTTTCTGGTCTGATTAACCGGGTATTTGAATCGAATGTGTATCCCTAGTTGAGGCAGTCCCAACTAATCAAATAAAACCTGAGGATATCAATTATGGTACAAGCAAAGCGCAAAGTTCTGGCGATCTGCTTCACTGCCTCTGCCATGCTGTCTGCTGCTGGTGGGGTTTCGGCAAATCAAGAACTTTTGAAGATGCAGCAGAATGCTGACGACTGGGTGATGCCTAACGGCAACTACTCAAGCACTCGCTACAGCGAACTGGATCAGATCAACAGTAAAAACGTCAAAGACCTGCGGGTCGCCTGGACCTTCTCCACCGGTGTCCTTCGTGGTCACGAGGGTGGCCCCCTGGTGATCGGCGACACCATGTATGTTCACACGCCGTTCCCGAACAAGGTTTTCGCACTGGACCTGAACGACAACGGCAGGATCATCTGGAAGTACGAGCCTCGCCAGGATACCAGCGTCATCCCGGTGATGTGCTGCGACACCGTCAACCGCGGCCTGGCCTATGGCGACGGCAAGATCATCCTGTCCCAGGCCGACACCACGCTGGTGGCCCTGGACGCCAAGACCGGCAAGAAAGTCTGGTCGGTACAGAACGGCGATCCGAGCAAGGGCGAAACCTCCACGGCGGCTCCGATGGTGGCGAAAGACAAGGTCTACATCGGCATCTCCGGCGGTGAGTTCGGTGTGCGCGGTTCCATGACCGCCTACAGCCTGAAGGACGGCAAGCAGGTCTGGCGTGGTTACTCCATGGGCCCCGACGGCGACACCCTGATGGATCCGAAGAACACCACCCATCTCGGCAAGCCGGTGGGCAAGGACTCCGGCATCGCCACCTGGGAAGGTGACCAGTGGAAGATCGGTGGCGGCGCCACCTGGGGCTGGTACTCCTACGATCCCGATCTGAACCTGATCTACTACGGCTCCGGTAACCCCAGCACCTGGAACCCGGTTCAGCGTCCCGGCGACAACCGCTGGTCGATGACCATCTGGGCGCGCGATGCCGATACCGGCATGGCCAAGTGGGTCTATCAGATGACCCCACACGACGAGTGGGACTATGACGGCATCAACGAGATGGTGCTGGTCGACAAAAAGATCAAGGGCAAGGATCGCAAGGCCCTGGTTCACTTCGATCGTAACGGCTTCGCCTACACCGTGGATCGCACCAACGGCGAACTGCTGGTGGCTGAGAAGTACGACCCGGCCGTCAACTGGGCCACGCATGTCGACATGAAGACCGGTCGTCCGCAGGTGGTCTCCAAGTACTCCACCCATCAGAACGGCGAAGACGTGAACACCACCGGTATTTGCCCGGCAGCTCTGGGTTCGAAGGACCAGCAGCCCTCCAGCTACTCGCCGCGCACCGGCCTGTTCTACGTCCCGACCAACCACGTCTGCATGGATTATGAGCCCTTCCAGGTCTCCTATACCGCAGGTCAGCCCTACGTCGGTGCTACCCTGTCCATGTACCCGGCGCCTGGTGGCACCCATCTGGGTAACTTCATCGCCTGGGATGCCGACAAGGGCAAGATCGTCTGGTCCAACCCGGAGCCCTTCTCGGTCTGGAGTGGCGCTCTGGCCACCGCCGGCGACGTGGTCTTCTACGGTACCCTGGAGGGTTACCTGAAGGCGGTCGACGCCAAGTCGGGCAAAGAGCTGTTCAAGTTCAAAACCCCCTCGGGCATCATCGGCAACGTCAACACCTACATGCATAACGGCAAACAGTACGTCGCAGTCCTCTCCGGACTGGGTGGCTGGGCCGGTATCGGCATGGCGGCTGGTCTGACCGACCCGACTGCCGGTCTGGGTGCGGTGGGCGCCTATGCGTCCCTCAGCGACTACACCCAGCTGGGCGGCACCCTGACGGTCTTCGAACTGCCTAACTGATGAGCTGAAACAGCGCTCGAAGCCGTTGCCGCCACCCGCAGGTTCTCTGCGGGTGGCGGCACACCCAACCAAAGCTACACCTGTTCATTTCCACTTCCAGTTTCATGAGGCTCTACATGCAGCATTCCAAAAAAAGTAACTCCCTGACCCTGGCGACCATTGCGTTAACCTGCTCCATTGCCGGTTACTCAGCTGCATCAATAGCCGACTACAAGACATTTGAGCCGTCTCCTGACCAGCCGTACTATTTCGAGGACGGCAAGGTCGATTTCGGCACCTACAACGGTTTCCGCCGGTATCATGCCGACTGTCACGTGTGCCACGGCCCGGCCGGCCTGGGAAGCTCCTATGCACCGGCTCTAATGGAGTCCCTGAAGGTCATGACCTGGGGCGATTTCGTCAACGTCGTCGTCAGCGGACGCCAGGGCCTGGATAATCGGGTCATGCCTTCCTTTGCCCAAAACGTCGACGTCATCAAGAATCTTTCGGATATTTACGCCTACCTCAAAGCGCGCGCGGATGGCGTCATCGGAGCGACACGGCCTGAGCGCTTCCCGAAGGTAAAAAAAAAGTGATCGCTGAAAACAACTGATATCCGAACAGGCGTCCAAAACGGATCCCCAGCCAAACCGGGGGAACGCCTTGGCCACCACCGGTGTCGAATCGACATCCGGCAAGCAGCTTAGAACACGAGGATCATAACTATGCCAAGATCAGGTTCAACGGCTCGTTTCAGCGCACTGAACCTATCTGTTATTTTCGTCTTTTTGGTTGTTTGTCTCGGCGCCTCAGACCTGGCGGCAAAGAACACCAATGAAGCCAGAAACAAGGCATTCCTCACTGTCTGCGGCGATCCCAACCACCTGCCCTTCTCCAACAAGGAGCTGGAAGGTTTCGAGAACAGAATCGCGCAGCTGATCGCCGACGATCTCAACCGGACATTGCGCTACCACTGGTGGCCTCAGACCATAGGCTTCGTGCGCAATACCCTGCGGGTTCGACAGTGCGACCTGATCATGGGCGTCACCTCGGTCAACGAACTGCTGCAGAACACCAACCCTTACTACCGTTCCGTCTACACGCTGGTCTATCGCAAAGATTCCGGCCTCGACATCCACACCCTGAGCGATCCCGCCTTGAAGCAACTCAAGCTCGGCATTGTCGCAGGCACGCCCCCCGCCACCTTGCTGACAAGGTATGGCTTGATGGATCGGGTGCGCCCCTACCAGCGAACCGTGGATACCCGCCTCTTCTCTCCGGCCACTGAGGCGGTCGAAGACGTCGCCAAGGGAAAGATCGATGTAGCCGTGATCTGGGGGCCGATTGCCGGCTTTGCCGCAAAACGTCAGGATACGCCTCTGGTAGTGGTTCCCCTGCCGGCGAAAGAGGACTCCGTTCCATTGGCATTCAACGTATCGATGGGTATTCGCAAGCGCGAAACAAACTGGAAGCATGAACTGAATCAGGAACTGGACAAACTTGCGCCGCGCATCGAGAAGATTCTTCTTGAATACGGTATTCCGCTGCTGGATACGGACGACAGGCTCATATCTCAACAATAGGCAATGCCGGTTGATCTTGGCCTTGAGTCATTCGTGCATTGCATGCCGGATCAGGAATTGCGAGGTCGACCAGAGATTGATTCTCAACAGCACACAGTCCCGGTTTCCAGGTTCTCTGCGTGGCGCGGTAATGGCCACGCTCCTTCTGCTTGTACCGATAGGCGCAGTTGCACGCGAAGAGCCTGAACTCTTTGCCGACGACGGCTATCGCATCGCCGAATTCCGCGCACCGGTACCCGCCACCGCTCCCTCTTGCGCCACCATTGACACCGATCAGCTGCAAGCGCTTCTACAACACGAAGAGGTGGTTCTGCTCGATGTCCTGCCAGCGCCTGTCAAACCCAAGGATCGACCCGCCAACCTGTTGTGGCTGCCACCTCCGCGACACAACATTCCCGGTTCACACTGGCTGCCCAATGTGGGCTATGGCGCCCTCTCCGTGGAGCTGGAGAACTACTTCAGCAACAATCTGGAAAGACTCACCAGCGGCAACAAGGACCGTAAAATCGTGATCTACTGTCTTGCGGATTGCTGGATGTCCTGGAATGCGGCGAAACGCGCGGCCACCGAGTACGGTTATCGTGCGGTCTATTGGTACCCGGACGGGACGACGGGCTGGGAAGCGGCCGGGCTCCCACTGGAAAAGAGTGTTGCGGTACCCATGGACGCTGGAGACTGAGGACCAAGACGCGTCTCTGCCCAAACGGATTGGATGGGGCATGGTCCCATTCTGCCCCACCCTCACAATACGAGATAACGTCAACGTCGGCGCGCAATAACAGTTATGCAGGTCGGTTTGTTGTGATCAATGCGCCCTTTTCTTTTCAGTATCCGGATCGCATTCGGT